>SKIC01000087.1 GCA_007116685.1 Balneolales bacterium | reverse complement strand
TTTTGTTTGCTGATGAAATTGAACAATTGATTAAAAGTTCGGACGTAGCGTCTTTTCTTTGTAAAAATCGGCCATAATCGAAACAGCCTCATCTACTGAATCGGTGATATGAAATAACGCCATGTCTTTTTCTGATATTGTTCCGGATCCTACCAACGACTTTTTTAACCAGGTATACATCCCGTCCCAAAACTCGTGTCCAAATAAAACCACAGGTATTTTGTCGATTTTATTGGTTTGAATAAGCGTTAATGTTTCGAAGAATTCATCAAGTGTCCCAAAACCACCGGGAAATGCAATAAAGCCCTGCGCATATTTCACGAACATTACTTTGCGAGCAAAAAAGTAATTAAAATTGATGAGGTACTTATCATCTACAAATTCATTGGGTTTAGCTTCCCATGGCAAACTAATACACAATCCTACGCTTTTGCCATCTGCTTCTTTTGCTCCTTTATTGGCTGCTTCCATAATTCCCGGTCCGCCACCTGTTATTACTCCAAAACCCAAAGCCGTTAGCTTTTGAGCGGTTTCCACAGCTTTATCATAGTATGGATTTTCTCTTGGTAACCTGGCAGAACCAAATATTGAAACGCAAGGTCCTAATTTTAATAGACGTTCATACCCTTCTACAAACTCACCCATAATTTTAAATACACTCCAGATATCATTCTGAAAAGACGAATCATATTTATCGGGAATGACTCTTTCGGGGAGGTTTTTGTCGTTTTTTTTCATTTCGAAAATTAATAAGTGGTTAAAAATTAAAAGAAACCGATAAGCCCGCTCTAAAAGCATCATCAGGTCCGGGTACTACTACCGGACTAATTCTAGCGCTTAAATCATCACTGACATCAAAATCTCGCATATGCGCAAACACATAGGCATCAATAGCATTTAACGCATAAGCAACACCAACTAATACAAAAGTCAAATCTCTTTGATTTCGAAATGAGTTACGTTGTTGCCTCAATCCTTCCTGAGAGAAATCAGGATTAACAAAATCCGGAGTCGGTCCAAAACGCATGTCGGTATTGTCTGCAAAAGAATTATAATACGCAGCTCTGTAGCCCTGATATTGATTATCGAATACTATGGCTGCATAAATCATCCCCCCAATTACACCATAAACTATAGGAACTTTCCATGCTTGTTGATTTGTGATTTGCCCCCATCCCGGCACCATCAAAGAACGAAGCATCACGGTTCGGGGCTCAGGTATAGTATCGTTTTGAACAGCATTATCAGAAGTAAAGCTGAGAGATTCTTCAGGTATACATACAGTAAGAATCCCAAAGAAAATAAGCGATATTACAATTTTAAGAGATGTTTTCAAGTAAATTCAGAAGACGTTCTAATTCATCATCAGAAAAATATTCTATCCTGATTTCTCCGCCTTTGCTTTTCTTTTTGATTTGAACCTTGGTACTCAGCTTATTTCTCAATCGATTAGAAATTTCAATCAGCTGAACATCTTTGGCATCTTTCTTTTTGGGTAATGTCTTATTACTGGTTTTCTTTTCTGAGATATTTCGAACAGCTTCTTCGATTTGACGAACCGACCAATCCTCTGAAATAGTTTTATCGAGTAACTTTTCCTGTATCTGCTTGTTCTCAACACTAACCAAGGCGCGCGCATGTCCCGTTGTGATATTTTTTTTCTGAAGTGCGGCTTGAATAGTGGGGGGTAAATGCAGCAATCTGAGCATATTTGTGACCGTTGTACGGTTCTTTCCTACTTTTCTGGCCACTTCTTCTTGAGTGTAACTACATTCCTCAACTAATTGCTGATAACCAAGTGCAACTTCGATGGGATTTAATTCTTCACGCTGTACATTTTCAATAAGAGCAAAAGCAATACTCTGTTCGTCAGTTGCATCGCGAACATAAGCTGGGATAGTATCAATTCCAGCCATTTTAGTGGCTCTCAGACGTCTTTCACCACTTATTAATTCGTATCGGTCTTCAGAAACTCTTCTTACCGTGATGGGCTGTATAAGTCCGTGTTGACGTATAGAATCGGAAAGCTCCTGTAATCGGAATTCATCAAAATCTTTTCGTGGCTGATTCGGATTTTCTCGTATATGAGTAACAGGAATGTGAATAGTCACATCTACTCTGTTTGAAAATTGACCCGTGTTTTCTTTTTTTGGAGCTTGATCTGATGAATGCTCAGGGAAATATGCTCCCAGACCTCTTCCTAAAACTCTTTTTGCCATTCTAATCGCTTTCTAATCTACTTTCTGGGCGAAAATAGAACTATCCTTAAACATTTTTTTATTGAGTGTGATGATTTCCCGGGCTAATGAGAGATAATTTTTAGCTCCAACACTAAGGGAATCATACAATAATACAGGTTTTCCAAAACTTGGTGCTTCAGCCAATCTCACGTTTCTGGAAATAACTGTTTTGAATACTTTCTCGCCAAAATACTTTCTTACTTCCTCAGCAACCTGATTGGATAAACGGGTTCTGATATCGTACATAGTCATCAAAACACCTTCAATTTCGAGATTTTTATTCAAGTGCTGGAGTACTATTTTGATGGTATTAAGAAGCTGTCCTAATCCTTCCAGGGCAAAGTATTCACACTGCACCGGTATAACTACAGAATCAGAAGCTGTTAGTGAGTTAATGGTCAATAAACCAAGTGATGGAGGACAATCGATAATAATGAAGTCGTATTTATCCTTAAGGGGTTCGATGGCATCACGGAGTATTTTTTCTCTGCGTGCTCTATCTACCATCTCAATTTCGGCACCAACAAGATTGATATGCGAAGGAATCAAATCCAGATAAGGCATTTCCGTACTACGAATGGCATCTTCTGCCCGGGTGCCGCCCACCATGATTTCATAAACGCTTTTATCCACAGATTTTGGATCTATCCCAATTCCGCTGGTAGAGTTACTTTGTGGATCTATGTCAATCAGAAGCGTAGAGTGCTCTACGGCAGCCAAACTGGCAGCTAAATTAATTGCGGTTGTTGTTTTTCCCACTCCACCTTTCTGATTGGCAACGGAAATAATCTTACCCATAAACTGTGTTTCTCGTAGTTATTCTATGATAATTTAATGTGAAAATATAAAGCGGATAGCCTTGTAAACAAAACTCTCAGTGACTTAAATAAAAAAATCGGGACTGCTTCTACTCTATTCAAAACAACCCCGATTTCAAGTAAAATTCAATAGTAAAATAGTGGTATAGGCAATTAATTTTGAGTTCTGGTTAGCTGAAGATTACGATTCACGTTATTCATCGGATTGTTACTTTCTATTAGCCTCAAGCTTCTAAAATGTTGTGGCATATCCTGTTGTAAATCGGTTAAGCGCTCCTGAGAATCAAATGTAGAGATGTGCAAAATATTTTGCTGATCTACCCAGGGCGTAATTTGAGTATCTTCAATTAGAGTGCTTTGTTGAGAAATTCCTACACTAGCTTCGTCTATGGCTGCATTTTCTGTGGTAAATGCGCCAATACCAAGAGATAATCCCAATGTAAGAATAGCTGCGGATGCCATAAATACATAGGATTTCTTTTTAAAACTGTTGTAAATAGGAATTGCTTG
>SKIC01000005.1 GCA_007116685.1 Balneolales bacterium | reverse complement strand
GAAGCAGGTAACAGACCTTCAGAAGTCAATCGAAAAAAGCACCGGAAAAAAAGTTAATCTAACAACGCTTGAGGATAAATCCTTAAAAGGCGGCCTTAAAGTTAAAATTGAGGATACTGTTATTGACGGTTCCATTAAAAATAAGGTCAGACAACTCGAAACGTTGTTTGCAACTTCAAATATCTAATTCAGATTTAAGTAGAAACAGGATTTTTATATGAGTCAAGTTAAACCAGAAGAGGTTTCATCCATACTTCGCAAACAACTAGCCGGTTTTGGCAGCGAAGCTGATGTTTATGACGTTGGTACTGTACTTGAAGTAGGGGATGGTATCGCAAGGGTACACGGTCTCTCTAAAGTACAGGCCGGTGAACTTGTGGAATTACCAGATTCTAAAGGTTCAGATGGAAAAGCAGTATCAGGAATGGTACTTAACCTTGAAGAAGACAATGTTGGTATCGTACTTTTTGGTGCAGCTAACTCTGTACAGGAAGGTCATTCTGTGCGCAGAACTAAAAATATCGCATCTATTCCGGTAGGTGAAGGTGTTCTTGGTCGTGTAATTGATCCACTTGGAAATCCTCTTGATGGTAAAGGGCCTATCGAAGGTGGTACCTACCGTTGCCCTATGGAGCGTAAGGCTCCCGGTGTAATCTATCGCCAGCCGGTAAACGAACCGCTTCAGACAGGAATTAAAGCGATTGACTCCATGATTCCTATTGGTCGTGGTCAGCGTGAATTGATTATTGGTGACAGACAGACCGGTAAAACCGCAATTGCTATTGATACCATCATCAATCAGAAGTCTACTCACCAAACAGACAAGCCAGTATTTTGTATTTATGTAGCCATTGGCCAAAAAGGCTCAACTGTTGCTCAGGTACGTCAGGCTTTGGAAGAAAAAGGCGCAATGGATTACACAGTAATCGTTTCTGCTCCGGCTTCCGCTTCTGCTCCTCTTCGTTTTATCGCTCCTTACGCAGGCGCTGCTATCGGTGAATTCTTCCGCGATACCGGTCGTCATGCACTTATTGTTTATGATGATTTGTCTAAGCAGGCAGTAGCCTACCGGGAGGTATCACTACTTCTTAGGCGTCCTCCGGGTCGTGAAGCTTATCCTGGTGATTTATTCTACCTTCACAGTCGTCTCCTTGAGAGAGCTGCTAAAATCAACAAGAATGATGAAGTAGCCCAAAACATGAACGACATTCCTGATTCTATTAAAGGAATGATCAAGGGTGGAGGTTCACTAACAGCTCTTCCTATCATTGAAACTCAGGCGGGTGACGTATCTGCTTACATTCCAACCAACGTAATTTCTATTACCGACGGTCAGATTTTCCTTCAAACCAACTTATTCAATTCTGGTATTCGTCCAGCTATTGATGTTGGTATTTCTGTATCTCGTGTGGGAGGTTCTGCACAGGTTAAAGCTATGAAAAAGCTTTCCGGAACTTTGAAACTTGATTTAGCTCAGTACAGAGAACTTGAAGCGTTTGCAAAATTCGGTTCAGATCTTGACGCGGCAACTCAAAAGCAGCTAAATCGTGGTGCTCGTTCTGTAGAATTGCTTAAGCAAGGTCAGTACAACCCACTTGCAGTTAGCCAACAGGTTGCACTTTTGTTTGCAAATAATAATGGAATCCTCGACAAGCTCGGCGTAGATTTAATTAGTGAATTTGAAGAGCAATATCTTGAGATGTTATCAACTAAGCACTCAGATGCTATGGCTGAAATCGATGCTCAAGGAGTGTTGAGTGATGAGAACCAGGCTAAATTATTAGAAGTAGCAAATACAGTTCAGTCACAAATGCTCGCAAGCCGGGATAATGCATAATTATGGCAAACTTAAGAGACATACGAGATAGAATTTCTTCTGTAAAGAATACTCAGCAGATTACAAAAGCCATGAAAATGGTTGCTGCTGCGCGTTTGAGGAAGGCTCAGGATCGTGCCATAGCTTCCAGACCATACGGTCAAAAACTTAAAGAAGTGATGGCTCGTCTCGTAAATGCATCTGATAGTAATAATCCGCTTCTTCAGGAAAGAGCCGAAGTGAAAAATGTCTTGATGATAGTTATTGGCTCTGACAGAGGTTTATGCGGTGGTTTTAATACTAATCTCTTCAAAGTTGTTGAGCAAAAAATCCAAGCTGATTTTCAACAATATGTTGATGCCAATACTTTCAAAGTGTTAACTATTGGTAAAAAAGCCGGTGATTACTTTAGAAAGAGAAGAGATGTCGTGAAAAGTCATGACGGATTCTTTGATAATTTGAATTTTGACAAAGCTGTCAAGCTGATGTCTTCCGTTATTGCTGAATACGAAAATGGAGAATATGACGCTGTTTATTTAGCTTTCAACGAATTCAAAAGTGTTATTGCTCAGAATCGTATTGTAGACCAGCTTCTTCCTGTACCAACGGAAGAAGGAGCAGATGCTTCAAGCGAGCAAGCAAAAGATTACATCTTTGAACCTGGAGCTGCTGAAATTCTTGATGAATTAGTTCCAAAGCATTTGAATATGCAACTATGGCGTGCCTTATTGGAATCCTACGCTTCTGAGCAGGGTGCCCGAATGGCAGCAATGGATAATGCTACTGAAAATGCTAAAGAAATCATCCGTGAGTTGCAGTTGAAATATAACCAAGCTCGTCAGGCAGCTATTACTACTGAAATCTCCGAGATTGTTTCCGGTGCGGAAGCATTATCTCAATAATTGTTCTTTTAATTTCTGATAGGTAAATAGCACATTTTAATTAGAATGTTGTTATATTTGCCTCTCTTTAAGGAGGGATGGCAGAGCGGTCGAATGCGGCGGTCTTGAAAACCGTTGAGGCGAAAGTCTCCGGGGGTTCGAATCCCTCTCCCTCCGCAGAAAAGGAAGTTTCTCAAGTGAGTGGCTTCCTTTTTTTTTGCGCAATAAATCAGACAGGTAAACATTATTGATACTCTATCTGGCAGATAATTTTATGAATACGTTTTTTAAGTTTTGCATCTTGCTCATTGCTTTTCTGGCAGTTCAATCATCATTGAAAGCGCAGGATACTTTGAGGTATTCATTGTCTGAATTTATTGAAGCCGGATTAGAAAATTCATCACTCATAAATGCTCAAAAAAGAGAAATTGAACTTGCTCAAAACAGAGTATTCAGAGCGCAATCTCAACGTATTTTACCCAGAGTAAATCTGAATACCGCACATGGACTTATACCCGGGGTTACAAGCCCTTCAGGGACCCCCTCTAATCAGCTTTATCTAGATCCTAATCTTGAAAATGATTGGGAAAACTGGGCAGTATTCACACAAGCAGAAATTACGGCACTTCAGCCCATCTATACCTGGGGTGCCATTGGTAATGCCGTTAAAGCAGCTCGTGAGGGCGCTGAAGCCGTTATACATCAGGTGGAAGCGGAAAAGAATGCTTACAAATTACAGCTTGCTGAGTTGTATTATTCCAGATTGTTATCTGTAGAATTACATCGTTTGATTTCTCAAGCTCAAAGAGATTTGGTTGATGCTGAGAAACAACTAGAGGAGATGAGAGACAGCGGAGATCACAATCTTGAGGAAGCAGATTTTTTCCAATTTTATATTTTCACTCATGAATTTGCTGCCCAAGCGGATGAAGTGTATCAAAATCTGATTTTCTCAAATGAAGTTTGGAAACTGGCTTTAGGTATTACCGGCGATGTTGTATTACTTCCTAATGAAAACTTTCTTGATCCTCTGCCTCAGCCTATAAACGCTGTTACTTTTTATGAGCAGTCCGCATTAGAAAACAGACCGGAGTTAAAAGGCCTGGCGTCAGCTCAGAGAGCCGCCCGCGCCGGTAAAGAGGCTATTGAAGCGGGGTATTATCCGTCATTATTTTTAGGACTCCAGGCGAGAGGGGCTTATACTCCAAATCGACCACGCCAGACAAATCCTTTCATTCGTAATACAACGAACTACGGTTCCGTTAGTTTTGGTTTCAGTTTTCAGCAGAATTTAAATGTTGTACAAATTCGTAATCAGGCTCAGCGTTCTCAAATACAAATCAGACAGCTTGAAGATTTTGAATATGCTGCTCAGGATGGTATCATGCTAGAAATTCGTGATCAATACAGAGCCTTGATGATTGCTGAATCCAGAATGAGAAACATTCGAAAGGCTTTTGATGTTAGTAATGAATGGCTCCGTATGGAGCAAATTGACTACGATCTGGGATTTGCAGATGCCAAAAATTTGGTAGATGCTCTCCGAAATAAATTCGAATTTGAAGCTAATTATCTGAATAGGGTGCACGATTATAATACGAGGAAGATTCGATTGTGGAATTCCACCGGCTTACCTATTCAAAATCTCACTCAGTAATTATGAAATTATTTTTATTGACCATATTTCTCTTTGGTCTTTTTTATGAATCACCAGCAATAGATACTCCTGATTATATTCGGAATATTCTGGATGAGAGGGATCAGCAGATTAAAGAACTTTTAGGACCACGCGGTCAGTCTTACACAGAAGAACAAAGAGAGCATTTAAAAGCGATTATTAACGATATAGTGGATTATCCGGCTATGGCCAGGGTAGCTCTAGCTGATCACTACGATAACATCACAGAAGAGCAAAGAGCAGAGTTCGTTGATTTGTTTGCACGTGTTATTCGTCAGCACTCTTTAGGGCAGTTAGATATTTACAGAGCTGAGGTAAGCTACGAAGACATCGAAGTATCAGATAATGAGGCACATGTTGTTACCATAGCTGTACTTGATAATGTCAGAACTCCCGTTCAATATCGTATGCACAAAGTAGATGGCTCTTGGCTAATAGCAGATATGTCTGTAGATAACGTCTGGACAGCCGAATCCTACCGAAGATCTTTTCAGAATATTATCCGGAGACGTGGATTTGATGCCTTGCTTGATAGCCTGAGACGTAGAGTTGAATCCTGATTAATCTTTTGATTTGGATTCAGGTTTATTATATTTGATGCAACAATGTTGCAATAGGGAGTCAACACATGACAAAAGTTATTACTGTAGGAGTATTTGATTTATTTCATATCGGTCATCTTAATCTACTTGAGAAGGCGGCATCTTTTGGTGACACTCTTGTGGTAGGAGTGCATGATGATTGTAAAAAATCTAAAGGGTGTGATTTTTTCTATAGCTTAGAAACTCGAATTAGAATAGTTAATAGTTTAAAATGTGTAGATAAAGCTTTTCCATATGAACGTGTTGATAAATTTGCTGCTGAAAATGATTTCGACGTTTTTGTATATGGTGAAGATCAAAACCACAAGTATTTTCAAGAAACGCTGAAGTATTGCAAAGACAATGGTAAAAAGTGTGTGATGATACCTAGAACTGATGGTATATCGTCCTCTGAATTGAGAACGGGTATTTCAAATGACTCATAAATGAAATTCAGCAGTGCATCAAATCCAGAGAAAACCCGATTAAGAACGGAAGAGGAGCTTCAGAATCAGGCTATTGGCCTTGCTCAATTGAGAAATATCCTCGATGGTCTTCAAATTCCATATTTTATTGGTGGGGGTACACTACTCGGCATAATCAGAGATAATGATTTTATTGCATGGGATTGGGATGTAGAGCTTTGTTTCCGATTTGAGGATATCTATGTACATAGGAAAACACTTCTTGAGAATTTAAAAAAGCATGGGTTTTCTTTGGAAAACTATAATCGTAGCAAAGCCAACTTTAAAATTACAGCTGGTAAATTTGGGACGGCCTACGAACTGCTTACTTATCGTAAAAACGGCGAATTCAGGCAGAGAATGAGATCAAAAATGCCGGATAAGTTCTTTAGTGAAGGTAATTATGTCACACTAAGAGGCGAGAAATATCAATCGCTCAACCCTCCTGAAGAATATCTGGCCTATAATTACGGAGACTGGAAAACCCCCATGAGAACCGCTGATCGTTCTTCTTACACTACCAGCCATTCAAGAATGAAAATCACTTTGCTTGATCGTCTTCGGAATATTTTTGGGATTTAACCCGCTATATCCGCCTTGAATTTTTGGATAATCTTCCAAAACTCATCAAGTGTTGCTGGCAATTCTTCATCCATATCTAAGCAGTAAGTCCGCAGACCTCTGCTTTTTAAAATGGATAGCCACTCATCAGCACGTTCTAACTGTATTTTAATGTTTTCTGTGATTTGATCCTGGCTTAATCCCAAATGTATGGGTGCCGTTTTCTTCCTATTGAAAGCTCTTTCTGCAATAGTTTCAGCCGGTGCTTTGCAATAGATGATTCCACCTGGCAACGGAAAACTATCAGCCAAATTCTGGATACTTTGTAATTGAGATGTAATATCAATTCTACTGAATGATTTGAAAACGAGACCTTCATCAATCAAGCAGATTCTTTCTTCGTTATGGCTTAAATAATGAGTGCCTAGCATTTCGTACTTACACAAAGATTCATACAATTGAATACTTCTTTTCCCTTTGATGAAAAAGCTGTCATTTCGAAAAAGTTCTTTGTGTACTAAGTCGAAATACCTTTGAAAATTCGGATTCGCTTTTCGAAAGCGGCGTCCGGCAAACAGATCCAGGTTTGGAAATAAAAAACCATTAGGTTTTATCTCTTTCAATAAATCATTAGCTAGCATAGTTTTTTGCTCTGATAGACGAGAGTCTTTTTGTAAAGCATCTAGCAATGTGGTTTTCCCGGCACCTGTTGGTCCGGCTATTTCAATTAATCGCCTGGTATTCATTATAAACTATGACCGCAATAACTGTGTATATTACATCGTATTTGATTATGCATCAGAGAAGCTGATTTTAGCTTTTCACAAGATACTGAAATTACTTAGTAAATGATTTACGCAAAGAAATTAGTAATTAGCCTGAGTGTACTCTTTTTCCTTTTTTATTTTACAGGAAATATGGCTGCTCAAGTTCAACAGCCTTCAGGTGAAATTCAGGCAATTACACGTGCTGATATTGCTCCAAAACCTCACACGAGTTCTTATTTTAATGAATTATGGTCCTATCACTTCATTTTAGAAGAAGATATTCAATTAAACATAGTGTTTAGTACCGCCAGTTTTGGGCGTTTTATGTCGCCGGTTGGTGGAGCTCGGTTATCTTTGGTTGGCTTTGATGATAAGATATATCAGGTTGCAAGAGAATATCCTAAAGAAAGACTGGCTTTCGTAGAATCCGAAACTTATTTAAGAATGCGCCCTGACCATGAAGTCTGGTTCCGGGGGAATTTAGATAATCAGCATGAAGTACGATTTGTCACTTCAAAAGACGGAGTTGATTACGATGTACATCTAATAATGGAAAACATCGTTGATGGATTCAGATGGGGTGATGGCTTATTTCGTTTTGGTAATGAAAAAATTGGCATTCAGGTACCGATCCCCAAAGCAGATGTACATGGCTTTATTTCAATAAATGGGAATAAAAGAGAAGTAAGCGGAACGGCATATATGGACCAAACATGGCAATCTAACATCACTCCAAGATTAATAGGAGAGGGATTTCGATTTTTTGTGCATAGCCAGGATTCTTGGGAAGCAGCGTATTTCCTTATCAAAAGTGATGCAAAAAAAGATGCTGTGCCAGTTGGTTTTTCTGTTTACAGTGATGGAGATAGTATTTCTTTACTCAGACCACGCTCTCTACGAATAATTAATGAGAATAGATTTCGGGGTTCAAAATTAGCCGAACAAATCAGAGTGGATTTTATTGGCAATTCGCATCGTAGTATAGTCCGGACTCGAGACCGGGAGAGGTATGCTTTGCTGAATGAATTGTCTGGCTGGCAGTATAGAATTGCTCGTTCTTTCTTGGGGGGAGAAGTCGTTGAATTTAGAGGTGAGGCACTTATCAACAATGAAAGAATCGCATATTACAATTTTTTTAGAGTGGAATAAGCCTAGAGTATCAAATTGGTTTACGCTTTTAATACTCGTATTTTTGAGGCTATCTGATTTTACTAATAAAAACTAAGGCATGATTGCCCGCCTAAAAAAAGTTTATCGCCTGTTTGATCGTGGAGAAAAACTGAAAATCTACTTTCTGTTTTTTCTCATGATAATTGCATCTTTGGTCGAGGTTCTGAGCGTTGCTGCTGTTCCTGTATTGGTTGCTGTTCTTTCTGATCCTGAGCAAGTTTTAGCAAATGAGCGTTTTGCCTTTGTTTGGGATTTGTTTGGCATTAATAGTAATCAAGGCTTATTGATTTTTGGCTCATTATTTGTGTTTGGTGCCTTTGTACTTAAAAATGCTTTTCTAATTTTTTATAAATGGATAAGTACTTCTTTTATCTTTGGTTTATATACTCGCTTGGGAGATAAGCTTTTCCGCACCTATATGGATGCTCCCTACACCTTTCATTTGGGTAGAAATTCAGCTGAATTGTTAAGGAATGTTACTCAGGAAACCCAGCTTCTTGTTGTGAAATTTTTATTCCCATTCATGAAGTTTGTGATGGATGTGGGTATTGTTACTGGAATTCTGATTTTACTCCTGCTTGCAGAACCAGTGATGACTATTGTTGTTTTTGGTGTACTTGGAGGTGGTTCAATGTTGTTTATGCGTTCTTTGCGAAACAGTATCAAGAAATATGGATTGCAGGAACAGCATTATCGCGGACAGATGATTCAGTCTGTGAATGAAGGATTGGGTGGTTTCAAAGATGTGAAAGTTATGGGGCGGACTGACTTTTTTAAAGATCGCTTTCATAACGATTTAGGAAAAACCTCCCACTCTTTTCGATTCAAGGAATTTGTTGGCCAGATTATTATACCAAGCGTTGAGACCTTTGCTGTTGTTGGTATGTTGATGATGGCACTTTTTCTTTTTGTTCAGGGCAAAGATTTAACTTCTATCATTCCAATTTTAGCCCTATTTATTACTGCAACCGCCCGTTTGATGCCGGCATTTAAAAAGACCATTCATCATTATAACATAATTAAGTATCATGGATATGTAGTAGATCCGGTTTATGACGACTTAACTCTGTTAGATGATAAAAACCAATCTTACGATAGTTTTCAGGATATCGAAGTACTGCCATTAAATGAATCTTTGCAGTTTAAAAACGTCTCTTATTCTTACCCTGAAGCTTCAGAAGCCGCATTAGATAATGTATCCTTAGAAATTAAAAAAGGTCAGATAGTTGGCTTTGTTGGTACTTCCGGAGCCGGTAAAACAACGGTAGTTGATGTATTGCTAGGTTTGTTGAAACCGCAAAATGGTTCTGTGGAAGTGGATGGCACCGATATTTCTTCTAAACTACAAGGCTGGCAAAAAAATATCGGTTATATACCCCAAACCATCTATTTGAGTGATGATACCATCCGTAAAAACATCGCCTTTGGGATTCCGGATGAAAAAATTGACGACAATCGCATCAAAAATGCGATAAAATCAGCTCAATTGGATGATTATATATCTCGACTTCCCGAAGGTTATAATACCATGATTGGTGAAGGTGGCGTTCGAATTTCAGGTGGGCAGCGGCAAAGGATTGGAATTGCCAGAGCACTTTATCACAATCCTGAAGTATTGATAATGGATGAGGCTACCTCTGCGCTTGATAACCAAACAGAGCGCAAAGTGATGGAACAAATTGAATCACTAAAAGAAGGTAGAACCATAATTATGATTGCCCATCGACTTTCCACAGTAAAAAACGCTGATAAATTATTTTTGATGGAGTACGGAAAACTTATTGGAGAGGGCACTTACGAGGAGTTACTCCAAAATAAAACCTTCCTGTTAATGGCTGCAGATTCATGAGTACAAACAGCAGTAAACACAATCAAGGTTATGTTTTTGCCAGTTATGGCAAAGAGAAATATCTCAGAGACGCCATAGTTGCTGCATCCACCATTCGCAGATACGATAAAGAGCGCCAAATTGCGATTTTGTGTCCAAATGAACACAAACAGATTATTAGTGATTGGGGATTTGAATCGTTCTTCGAGAAGATTATTGAACTCAAGGAAGAAAACAGGTCCATTGTTGGCTTGAAGCATAATCTGCATAAATACATGCCTTTTGAGCGTAATATGTATCTGGATTCTGATATGATTTGGTGCCGAAATCCCGATACGCTTTGGCATATTTTAGAACCATATCCCTATACCATAACAGGTCAGGAATCTGCTGATATTTTTTACGGAGCGCCAAAAGGCATTGGTGTTCTGAAGGATGTAATTTTCAGGAGGAGACAACGCACACTTCGTCGTTTCAATCTATCATATTTATATCGTGTACAAACCGGTATCATGTATGCGGCAGATTATGAAACCACCAAAGAGGTAGAAAGGCTAGCGGGTGAATACCTGAGCAAACAAAGCGAAACCCACTTTGTAAGTAGAAAACTTGAAAAAGGGAGAACGCTCGAAAGTTGTGAGTGGAGTTTAGGAATGGCGATGAGCAAAATGAATCTTTATGTGCATCCCTGGTTTAACGGATTGGAAAGCCCTCAGTTGGATTACATTCATGGCATGATAAAACATGATGAGGATTTCAATTCTGTTTCAGTGAAATATTACTGCAATCCATTCATTCATTCGCTCAGAGGAATTGAAAACACGCGCCTGAGAAACTTCATTATAGCAGCATTTGGATTGTTGCCACGAAGTCAGGACCACATGTGGGTAACACCCTATGTTTTACATTTTGGTTGGGGTCACCAAAAGCCGTATTGGAATGCATTTTCTGAGCGACATTTCTCCAAAATCAAAAAAACTAATTGATGAAGCTTTTTTTAATTCTACTCACAATTCTTTTCTCTACAACCGATGCATTTGGGCAGTTTACCTCGGGTTCTACTTCCAATATAAATATCATTATTGAAAGCCAAGTAGGTTTTTCTACTCAGAGTTATCAGCCACACTGGCAAACATTTAACCGCTATGGATTAATTAATGATCGCTCGGTAGACGGATTTGTTCTCGCTGGTTTTTTTGCAGAGAGAGACTCCATTGGTAGTTTTTGGTACGATTATGCGCTTCAATTTGCCGGAAAAACTATAGACAACGAAAGTCACATTCATCAGGGCTTTCTTCGTTTAGGTTGGGGGCCATTTGAAGTCACAGGCGGCAGGTGGCGGCAGACTCACGGTTTACAATATGATGCCTTGTCATCAGGTTCTTTGGCTACAAGCACCAACGCCAGGCCTATTCCACGAATCACTTTGGCTATCCCTGACTATTTAACTATTCCATTTACTTATGATTTATTGGCTTTCAAAGGGCAGTATTCTCATGGCTGGTTAGAATCAGGACGTTTTGTTGAGGATGCCATGCTACATGAAAAGTTTTTCTACGCCAGAGGTGGGAGAGAGGGTTGGCCTGTAATTCTTTATGGTGGGATTGTTCATTATGCGAAATGGGGTGGAGTTTCTCCTGTGCATGGGGCAGCACCAAGCTCCTTTGATGATTATTTAAGAGTGATTTTTGGAAGAAGTGCTAGCGAAGATCTTACAGGTACTTCCTTAGAGGGCTGGGTTATTAATGCAATTGGCGATCATCTTGGTATGATTGAATTTGGTATAGAATTTAATGCCCGTGATTATTATTTATTCACCTATAGGCAATTTCCTTTTGAAGATGGAAGTGGCTTGCGATTTTATAGTAACCTTGATTTTCTTCAAGGTTTTCACCTTAATTTGCCTCGAGAAAATGGTATCGTAAACTCGATATTGTTTGAAGTCCTAAAAACAACTTGGCAAAGCGGCCCGGGCCCAACCGATCAACCCGAGGGTGATTGTTCATTGTATCCAGAAGTCCCGGAATGTGCCCCGGATTATCCATTCAAATTTGGTGGCCGCGACAATTATTACAATCATTCTGTGTATCGTGATGGATGGACGTATTTTGGTTTTAATATAGGAAGTTCGCTACTGATGAATAAGATTCGTGGTTCCTACTATTTCCCGGATATGGACTTCAGTAATCACAGAATGTTCATCAGTAATCGAGTACGTGCATATCATATAGGATTTGAGGGACGTTTTTCAGATTCTGTGACTTATCGTGCATTAGCCACCAGAAACTCATATAGAGGGACATATTCCAACATTGATACCTTTGGAAATATTATCAATCCTGATAATATTTTTGCCTCCGCTCCGGTTCAGTACTACACCATGTTGGAAGTGGATACCAATTTGAGATCAGTAGATAATTTCAATATCAAAACGTCTCTAGCCCTGGATTTCGGCGAGTTTGCTACCACTTTTGGAATCCTGACGGGACTCAGCTACACATTTTAGAACACTGAGATTGTGTTTTCCTCAGAGTCAGGTTTTATTCTAGACTTCTAAGTCGTCAAGTGATGTAAGCTCTTCTACCTGACCATCCAGTAGCTTCATAGTACGATGAGGATAATGTTTTACCACATCGTAATTGTGTGTAACCATAAGAATAGCCATCCCTCTGTTGTTGATTTGCTCAAGTAAATCCATAATCGATTTGGTGGCCTCAGGGTCAAGGTTTCCGGTAGGCTCATCTGCAAGCATGATTCGGGGCTCATTAGCAAGAGCACGAGCGATTACAACACGTTGCTGTTCGCCGCCGGATAAATCATCTGGCATGGCCGTTTTTCTGTGACTTAAGCCCACCATCGAAAGCAATTCAAGTACACGTTGTTTGATGAATCCTCTGCCATTTCCGGTTACTTGAAGAGCAAATGCGACATTATCATACACATTTCGATCCGGCAAAAGCTGAAAATCCTGAAAAACAATACCAAGGCTTCTTCTCAGAAAGGGGACTTTTTTCTCTTTCATCTCTGTGATGTTGTAATCTGCCACTCGCACGGTACCAAAATCCGGTAGTATGTCTCGGTACAAAAGCTTTAAAAAAGAACTTTTACCTGAGCCTGTATGACCAATCAAATAGGCAAATTCTCCATTTTGCAGGGTGAAATTCAGGTTATCTAATATAGTACGGCCGTCAAAACGAACGGTAACATTCTCGAGTTCTATGACTGGGTTTGTGGACATTGTACAACCATGGTTATTCGATCAGAATTTTCATCGG
>SKIC01000066.1 GCA_007116685.1 Balneolales bacterium | reverse complement strand
AGAACTCAAGAGAGAACGCCAGAGATCAGAAATGAAAATTCAGGTAGAAAAGTCAAAAGCAAAATCACGCGAGGCCGAGTTACGTGCAGATATCGCAGAAAAAGAAAACAAGAGAAAATCTGAGGAACTGGAATACGCCCGTTCAATCCAGCAAAGTTTTCTACCGGCATCAATCCCAAAATATAAGGGGATGGAAATATTTGCAGGTCAGATTACGGCCTCTGAAGTTGGGGGTGATTACTATGATTTCTTTGAGGAATCAGATGGGAGTCTTTCTTTTGTATTGGGTGATGCTACCGGTCATGGAATCGGAGCTGCTCTATTGGTTTCGGCTGTAAAGAGTAGTTTAATCACGCTTCAAAATAGAAAAACACCCTCCTTGGTTGTTACTCAAATGGACGAAACTATCTCGAAATCAAAAGCAGAAAGTAATCTGCTAATATCTTTATTGATAGGCAGGATAGTTCAAAAGAATGAAAATCTGGAAATCACATTATCAGGTGGAGGTATCCCTCCTCTTTATATCCTGGATGCCTCCGGGAAAGTAAAAGAAAAGGAAATTGTAGGTTTGCCTTTGGGCTCTAAAATTCGGTTTACTTACAAACAATCTAAACTTAATCTTCAGCCCGGAGATACTCTAGTTTGTTTCACAGATGGATTACCTGAACAAAGCAATATAAATGGCGAACAATTTAACTACCATAGAGTCAAAGAACTACTTAATGAAATACCTGAGGATAAAAGAAAACCAGAATATTTAGGTAAGTTACTATTCAGTACGGCAGAAAAATGGAAACCCGAAACCTTCTTTGATGACGATGTAACCATAGTGATTATTCAGAATACTTGGGATACGAATTAAAGACTTGCCGTACTGAATAGTTTAATTACGATTGAATTTTAGGAATTCAAAGACAGAAGAGAAGATTACTCTTCGCCATTACGACGGCCAAACCAAATCCGAAGACCATATCCACTAATGATTGCCATTAAGAGATAAAGCCCGGTATGAAGTGGCGCTTGATCAGGTGGATTTGGTAAGCCTGGTTGAGCTAAGAGTGTTGTAGTACAAAAAAGCAGGATGAGGATAATTGCGAAATATTTCATGATGTGATTTTTCTAATAAAAAAGTGGGACTGGCTCGAATATTCAAGCCAGTCTAATTTCAGTATGGACTATTTCACCAGCGTCATAGTACGTATTACAGTATCGCTACCGGCTTGTAAACGATATACATACAAACCACTGGCTAAATGCGAAGCATCAAAAGT
Organism: Balneolales bacterium; assembly: GCA_007116685.1. Classification (GTDB taxonomy): domain Bacteria; phylum Bacteroidota; class Rhodothermia; order Balneolales; family Natronogracilivirgulaceae; genus SKIC01. Next base: position 2,319 of record SKIC01000066.1, on the reverse strand, counting down.
GAGTTGATGCATACCTGCTTGCATCTCCTGATTGACCAGAGTTGCTACTTGCCTGCCTAATACATCAAACACTGCCAATCGAACCATACCGTTCTCGGGCAATCCAAACTGGATTTGTGTAGTAGGATTAAAAGGATTCGGGAAGTTCTGAGCCAATTCTAATTGACTAGGTACCTCACTCATGTTTTCCGTTGAAGTAACATCGCCTGGGCTAATAATCAGTTCAAACCTTGCTTCATCCGGAGTTTCTACTCTGGCAACACTTTTTTCAGAACGTTTTCTATTCTGAGAAAGAAGCTGCATATCGTCATCCAGATTGAATTCAAATTCACTCTCCTCACGAAGATTAATCATAGAACCTGTATGTAAATCATGCAAAGTAACATTCCATGACTCAGGAAGTGTTTCTAAACTGCTCCATGACAGTGTAGCTTCACCGGTAGTGTTATGTGTTTGAACGTAAACCGGAATAGATATGTCAGAAGTGAAATCTAATGGGCGGGATTCCTGCGACTTCTGCACATAATCCTCACCACGATAACCACCGAAAGAGAGTATTGCCCACTTATTACTTAATGGTACCAAAGAGGTGGCATCGAAAATATCCCAATCATGAGAAGCATCAGGATGGAAAAATATATTTGCAGAAATATCTCTGGTGGTTTCTGTAAGGAGTTCGAAATCTATTTGAAAACTGTTGTTTGCTCCCATGAGAACTGAAGTACCAGATTCGTTACGCATTCCCGGGCTAAAAGTAATAGTGTTTGAATTATTATTTTCTACGAAAAATCCCGTAAAAGGAGCAATTTCGTCATTAACATTAACCCAACTACCACCTTCAGCAATGCTTACATCCGGAGACCAAACTCTCGGAATTGCCGAAGTTAAGTTATTATCAGCTGCGGTATTTAAAGCTCCACCAGAAATGTTCAACGGTAGCGTGTATGGATTTCCTAATAGATTCCATTCAGAGCCTAAATCTACTTCTATCTCCTCATGATCAACGAAACTACCAAATACATTTAGAGTGAAAGGTAATTCAACACTAGGGTACATATCATTATTAAACATATACCAAATAAACCCTGTACCTGATTGATATTTTGCAGACAATGAGGTAACAGCTTCATAGGTTTGGTTATTTGAATTGAATTGAAACAAGTTTGGACTTGCTTGTTCGAAAACATCACCAAAGATAAAACCACTTTCAGTTGTTCCCTGCACTAAGTTTTGTGTTGCTAAATTACCAAATGGAACATCGTTCAAAGGTAAAGACATCATATACCAGCCTTCCTGACCGCTGATTTCTTTTTCTGCACCATGCCGTTCCCATTGCAAAGTTGGGAATCCGTTATTTAGGTCTTCTGATATAGTCCATATACTCGAAAAGTCGAAGTTTGTGAAATTTGCGGCATCTCTCATTTGTGGCTCGCTTAAACCTGTAGCTGTTAATAGAACAGTAAAAGTAGAACTGTTCGTACTATTATAAAATGCGTTAGTATATCCAGAGCCAAATGTTGTACTGATAGGACCGATTGTTGGAAATGCTCCGATATTATTAAAACTCATTGAAGAGTAGACATCCCTTATTAAAGTGTTTGCCAGGTTTGGAGTGGATCGTACATCTCCACCTGCAATTCCTCCAAGAAAATCCCCACCATCAAAATGTGAAATTGCATACGCTTCAGTAATTCTTCCACTATCCTGATAACCGGATATACCTCCTAAATATGCCCCTCCATTAGTAACTGTAAAATTAGTTTTTGCAAAAGAATTCTCAACTCGGGCTATATTCGCTGATCCAACAATTCCACCTACTAATACATTACCTGTACCCGTAACTGTAATATCGCCAGTGAAAGAGACATTTATCGCATCTACTCGGATTACGTTATCGCTACTTAATACTCTACTATCTAATTGACCTGCAATACCACCAATAATTGATTCTCCGGTAATCTCACCAGTTACAGATAGGTTTTGTACAAGACCAGTAACATTAATTGAGGTTGCACCAATCTTGCCAAACAGACCTAAATGAGTTTCATCAGGTCTGTTTATGTATAGATTTGTAATAGAGTGCCCCAATCCATCATAAATTCCGGCAAAAACTTGGCTTTCTGAACCAATAGGCTTCCATCCTTTACCATCAAACCAATCCTGTAATGGCAAAGGCATTTGTGATAAATCAATATCATTCTTTTGATGATAAGTAAGTGTATATCTAAAATTTTGATCAGGAAATGGTACTACTTCGTCAGGAGCATTTATCCATAATAGATGTTTCCAACTATATATATGTAATGGGTTACTTCTGTT
>SKIC01000105.1 GCA_007116685.1 Balneolales bacterium | reverse complement strand
GGATGGTTTGCAGGTATTTGTCCCTGATTTTATCAAGGAAACCGTAGAGCAAATTTCTTTTGAAGCACGCGAATCAGAATTTATTGATCAAAAAAGTGGTGTTTCAACCCGAATGACTATCACTGCGATGGAACAAATAGTTTCAGCTGCAGAGCGCCGAACCTTACTTACTAATGTTGATAAAACTACTGTTCGCATTTCGGATTTATATTTTGCTGTACCCGCATTAACGGGTAAACTGGAGTTAGTTTACGAAGGGGAGCAGGAGGGAGCTATCAAAGTAGCGAAAGTTATCATCGGAAAAGCCATTAACACCGTATTTAAAAAGCATTTTCCTGATCCACAAAAGAAAGGTGGCGATACAGAATCAGCCTATACTCAAATAATTGGCTGGTTTGCTGAAAATAATGAGATTGGCTTAGCGGATAATCTTGATGAATCAGAATACAGAAAACGTCTGGAAGAAGTAAGCGGATTACGGGATTTAGTTGAGCAATCTATTGGAGTTACAGGAAGTGAGACTTTTGCATGGATGGATTTTGTGCTAGAAGCATTGCATCAAAATTCCATGTTAAGCAAAGACGATCTGGATGATGCCAGAAACTTTAAAGATATGGTTGGTTCTATGCTCAATTCTTTTGGCCCGGAAGATGACGATGCAGAAAGCTATGATCTTTAGTATTTGAACTGCGTGGATTAATTCTTATTTTTCTGTTCTACCCAAAAATTATAAACTGCTGCGGGGTTGGTGTTACGCAACTTTGTAATACTGCCTGCACGAGAAAACAGGAAACTCATGAAAAAGGGAATCCATCCAGACTACGAAGAAATTACAGTATTAATGAGCGATGGCTCAGAAGTAAAAATGCGTAGTACAATGAAGCCAAAAGACGGCGTTTATAGAACTGAAGTTGATTCAAAGAATCACCCATTCTATATCGGTAGCCAGAAAATGGTAACTTCTGCCGGGCGTGTTGATCAGTTCAAAAAACGCTACGAGAAATTCAAAAAGTAATACCACTCTTGGAATTACTGCGGTTATAAAAAAAGCCGACTCATTGAGTCGGCTTTTTTCGTATCACGATACTTTGTATTTCTGCACTAACTTATTGAATGCAGGTTTAACAATGATGTTTTTAAAGGCAGGCTCTGTTTTAATAGTATCAAGCTTTGGCAGTTTAATATTATGTTTGAATGATTTCTCTAACCATTCCATAGCAATAGCCTGATCACCCATCAAATTAAAAACTCTGGCTATGTGATAATTACCCGCATGAGTGTATATGTTATTCACAACCTTAAACTTGCTTAAAGCTTCTTTTAAGAAAGCTTGTTTGTTAGTGAGGTAGTACATTTCGATGAGAGCATTACCCCAATTTGTGTACATTGACACTCCATCATAGCCTGTTTTTTCAGTGATTTTTTTGTATTGAGCTATGGCTTTACTTAGATAGTTTTTTTCTTGCTTTATTAAGCCTAGTGTGTAAAGACCATCGGCCATAATTTGGTGCGCAAGTCCTTCTTTTTTGTCTCTTGTCTTTACGATAGGCTCCATTAGGTTTATGGCATCTATAATGTCATCATCACGCTTTGATTCTTTACCTCTTCGTATAAGAGAAAGTGCCCAGTCCTCTTTGATTTCCTGGTCTTCAGGATAGTTTCTGGACGAAATCGCATAGGTTTCAGGAGCTTTTAATGAACTCATTCGCTCTTCTAGGGTATCAGCAATTTTAGATTTTCCGGCTTCCTCAACTCTGACCTTAGTATTTGAGCTAACTTCCAGAGGTTCGAAAGAAGAGCGTTTTGCAGACTCTTCATCATCACTATTAGCTGTCTTATTATTATCTGAAACGGTAGCACTAGTTGATTTCGGAGCTGCTTTTTCCGGCTCTTTTTCTTTGCCAGTCAATTTTCGCATTCTTTCCAGTGCTGCTTCCAACGACTTCTTTGAGTCTGTTTTTTCAACAGGAGGTGGTTCAAGTTTTACTTCTTCTGCAGCTTCTTCTTCAGCATCAGTTTCTTTTTTCTTGGATTCAGCAGAATCTTCATCAGTTAATTCGTCAACGGCTGCCCAGAAATCATTCTTAAAACCTTTGGATTCTGATTTATCTTCCTCTATATCTTCTATATCTTCGGTATCATCTGAATCATCATCTACTACAGGAGTTTCGTCGGTAGTTTCCAGGATCTCATCTTCTGTTTCCGCATCACGTTCTTCTTCAACTAGTTCTGGATCTTGATCATATGGCTTCTTTTCTCCGGATATTTCATAAACCAAATCATCGATGTCCTCTCCAAAAAGGTCATCTTCAACTTCAGTAACTTCTTCAGCTTTACTTTCGGGCTCACTATCGTCATCCTTAGATTCAAGAATGTTACTTTGGTCTTTACTCGCTTCTGCATCCTCAGGAAGTTCATCTTCCATTAATTCATCAAAGAGGTTTTCAGAGGGTACGGCTTCAGTTTCAGTATCTTCCTTTTCGTCTGAATAAATCTCAACTTCTATTTCGTCATCCGCTTCTTCGTCAAGGTCTAAATCATCTTCTAATTCATCTAAATCGATATTGAAGAGATCTTCATCATCCTCATCTAAATCATCTTTGAAAGCCTCTGTAATTTCATCAACGGTATCAGAAATACTTAAGTCTGCTGCCTTGATGTCTTCTTCCGATTCAATAGTTTCAGCTTTTAATTCTTTATCAACTTCTTCTGAAACAGTTTTTTTGGCTGTGGGTAAATCTTCTTTTTCAACAATAATTTCAATGTCATCACTTTCCGGCAGTAGCGGGTCTTCTATATCTTCATCCAGAATGCTTTCTAACTCATCCACAGGTTCATCTGCTGTAGGGATTGATTCGTCAATAATTTCTTCATCCTCAACGATTTGATCTGTATCAGCAGTTTCTTCTTCCTGTTCGCCAAGTTCAGCTTCAAGACGTTCATCAATTAAATCAAAAAGACTAGGAGCCGCCGGTTTTTCTTTTTTTGTTTTCTTTTTGGATGATTTTGTTTCTTCCTTTACTTCAGGCTCTGTTTCAACATCAGTTTCTGATGATACTTCTTCAGGGTTTGATGCAACTATACCCTGCTCTTTAAGCTCTGTAAGTTTGGATTCAAGGTCCGAAACAGCTTTTTCGGATAGTTCTAATTTGCCTACAACTTCCGTGTTTTTCTCAATGACAGTAGCAAGTTGATTTTCTAGATGAGAAACTTTCTCTTCTTGTTTTTTGAGCAGTTTATGTGCTTCTAGATCTTTGACACCAGTATTCTCTGATTTTGCAGAAAGCGATTTGCTAACTTTCGCTTCAAGGCTTTTAATTTCCTCTTTTATTGCAGAAAAGTCCTGAACATTTGAAACAGGTATTGTTGAATCAGAGCTACCTGAGCCTTGCTGAACTTTTTGGTAGAGCACATAAAATCCGCCACCCAGGCCGATAAGTAAAAACAAGTTGAGGAAACCAAGTAAAGCACTACCGCCAGAGCCTCCACTTTTTAAGGCTCTAAGGCTTGCCTCAACCTGACTTTGAAGCAACTGGTTTTCAACAGCTTTTGCTTCCAATTCAGCATTTAATTTTCCTACTTCGTCTTTGAGTTGGTTGATTTCAGAACTTATTTGCTCAGCCGACATAATTCGCGACTGCGCAAAAGAGTTAGAGTAGCTGAAACCCAATATCAGAAAAACAGATAAAAACAGGCGAAACTGCATTTTTTTCCCTTATCTTTGGAATATAATTTAACGGATAGATTATCCGTGCATATTAGGAATTTACAAAAGCACACTCAAATATTGAGTGTAATTGTTTACTCTCTTTTTAAGGGCACTTATTGATTGCTTAAAACTCACTACTAACCATCAAATAAATTAATAAAATGAGTGAAGAATTTGACGTACTTGAAGTCATGATTGAAATCCCAAAAGGAAGCAGAAACAAGTACGAATACGATAAAAAAAGAAAAGTCATCAAGTTTGATCGTATGCTTTTTTCGGCAGTACATTATCCTAGTGACTATGGCTTTATACCAGATACCTTAGCGTTGGACGGTGATCCACTTGATGCTCTTGTATTGGTATCCGAACCCACTTTCCCGGGTTGTTTGATTGACACCAAGCCCATCGGCTTGTTCAAAATGTGGGATGAAAAAGGTCCCGATGAAAAAATCCTATGTGTGCCTTTGGGTGATCCATTGTGGAATCACATTGATGGCTTATCCGGCGTGCCACCGCATTTGTTGAAAGAAATAGAGCATTTCTTCAAAATTTATAAGGATCTTGAAAAGAAGAAGACCGGCGTAGAGGGTTGGGACGATGTTGATGAAGCCAAAAAAATCATCAAAGAATCGTATCAGCGTTTTCTTGAGAACAAGTAGATTTTTTCTGCTGATATGGCAATGCTCAGGTATATAATCGCAGTTATGGGTGTATTTTTGGTGTTTCAATCCGGAATGCCAAAAACATCTTTAGCGACTTCAGACGAAAGTTTTCAGAGGATAGATAATCACGTTCTCAGGGCTTCACGAAGTATAGAGCGTTCACCTGAGCGGCTTGCGGCATATTTCTCTCAGGTTGCCGAGACCGACGCCGAAAAAGCCCGCGCTATATACCGATGGATTACCGACCGCATTCGTTACGATACAGACGCCTTTTTTTCGGGGAACTTATCAGCCGTGGTTTCTTCGGACGTACTGCGCAGCAGAAAAGCCGTTTGTAGTGGCTATGTCGTTTTATTTCGGGATATCGCCGAGTATATGGGACTCCAAACCGAAATCATCACAGGCCATTCTAAGGGCTATGGCTTTGATGCTCGTGCCATCACGGCATTAGCTGATAATCACGCCTGGATTGCAGCAAAAATAGAGGGTGAATGGCAATTGATTGATCCCACCTGGGGCGCAGGATTTATTCCATCCGACAGTAGAGAATTCGTGCGAAATTTCACAGAACACTATTTCCTCGCCAATCCGGAAGTTTTAATGTATACGCATTTTCCTAACGAAGAACGTTGGCAATTGCTTGAAAATCCACTTTCAGAGGCGGAGTATCTCAATTTGCCCATGATTCATCCCTTATTTTTTGAATGGGGATTGGACTTTAAGCAATGGAATGAGCGAGAAATTTCGGCGGACGGTGTTGTAGAAGGGCAGCTCGGTGTGCCGGACAGTATTTCCGTTAATGTTGTGGTTAGAAATGTGGCGACTGGTAATCGGTCGGTTGTTTTTAGAGGGTACCAGGAGCATACTCTGGATGTGAAAACCTATCTCGAACGCGAAGGTGCTCATGAGATGGAGATTTTTGCTCGACCTGCACGCTTAGCAGGAGATCCGTTAACCTTGGTTGCAACATACTCGATAGCCAACAGACAAGGGAAAAAGCAAGAAAACCCATTTCCTAATTTATTGGGCTATTATGATATGGCGCGTGCCTATCTGTATTCTCCCTTAAAATCTGTGCTTTCTCAAAATGAAATAGAGTTCAAAATCAGAATTCCTGAGGCTCTGGAAGTTTTTATTGTTGATGATACCAATTGGGTTGAAATGAAAGCAGATGGCGACGTATTTACGGTGAGCCATACTCCACAAACTTCAAACCCGGTAATTGTGGCAAAATTTGAAGGAATGGAAAATTATAGTGTGCTAGTAGAATTTGGAAGGAATTGATGAATCCAATTGAATCTAATGTCTCTGTAGATGAAACTTCGTGGTCAAACTGGAAATGGCAGCTAAAAAACCGAATTAAAACGGCTGAACAATTATCCGAATGGATTCACCCGGTACAGGATGAATTCGATGCTATTGTGGCTACCAAACATCTTTTCCGATGGCAAATTACGCCATACTACGCTTCTCTTATGGACCCCAATAATCCTGAGTGCCCAATTCGCAAGCAGGTAGTACCAAAAATGAGCGAGATGGAAGACGATATAGATATTCTCGCGCTCGATCCACTGGAAGAACTGGCTCATAGTCCGGTTAAAAATGTGGTACATAATTACCGAGACCGCGTTGCCTTTTGTGTGGCTTCGGAATGTGCGGTTTACTGCCGTTATTGTCTCAGAAAGCGTATGGTGGGCGATGGTGAGTTTGCCATGAATAAGGCGGAACTACAGGAGGGAATTGACTATATCGCTTCACAACCGGAAATACGGGATGTGCTTTTGACGGGAGGGGATCCACTTACCTTAAGCGATTCTAACTTAGAGTGGATTATTTCGCGCCTTCATAAAATTCCACACGTGGATGTGATTCGGATTGGAAGCCGGTACCCAGTTTTAAATCCTTTTCGGATTACAGATGAACTTTGTGAAATGCTCGCAAAATATCACCCGGTTTGGCTGAATACGCATTTCAATCATCCCAATGAACTTACGGAAGATGCCAGAGTGGCTGTGCATCGTTTGGTGAGAGCCGGGGTTCCGGTGGGAAATCAAACCGTACTTTTGAAAGGGATAAATAACGATCCTGAAATCTTAAAAGAGCTTTTCCATAAACTCATCACGTTCAGAGTGCGGCCGTATTATTTGTATCAGGCTCAATTGATAGGCGGCACGCGTCATTTCCGAACAACGATTGAGGAAGGCATGGAGATTATGGAAAAACTCAGAGGGAGAATCAGCGGATATGCCATCCCACAATATGTGTTAGACACGCCACATGGTAAGGTGCCTCTGACTCCTAATGCATACCGTGGACGAGAGGGCGATTATGTGTCGGTTTTGGCCTATGGAGGCGAAACATGGCGAGAGTATAATCCTAAGAAAACTTACCAGGAATAACCAACATAAATACCGCCACCAATACCAAAAGTGCTCGAATCGTTACTTCCTGATACATTTCTGTATCGTAGAACGCCACCATCAAAACTTACGGTCAGTCCACTGCTAGTTACATTTCTGGCACTAATACCGGTTCCAAATTGAACCCAGTTTTGTTCAGGATTACTGAGATTACTGTCATTTCTTTGTTGGTCGATAGCTCCTCCTATGATGAATAAGAGAGTCATTTCACCAATATTGACGATTGCTTGTTGCAGTTCTAAACCAAGCTGATATCGATAATCTGTATTTGAATCATCAGCATCGTAGGTAAAGAAGCCACCAAACTGAATGTAAGTATCCTCTATTAATCTATGAGTGTATGCTAAGCCCGAAAATGAAACATTAGACAATTTGAATCCTAAAGAATGTGTAATTCCGATATCTGTTCGTGAATCATCATCATCTGACGAGTTTAAAAAACCACTAGCATAACTATTAGTAGAAGATAAAAACAGAATAAAGAAGACAGAAAGGATGAAATGTTTCATAGGTTTTTGACTCGTTCATACTCAATTTGGATATAAATTCGAATTTTACATCCAGAAATCACCAAGATTTATTGTTAGAATATAATCTTTTGAAAGAAAGATGTTCCCGAAAATTTGAGAAAAATAATTTTAAGTTATTTATGCCATCCTAGAAACAGAATCCATTGATTTAGAATAATATTTCTGGATACTTGAAAATTATTATTATGACCGCCGTCTAATGTTACGAATTTCTTTGGCTCATGCGTCGCCTGGTATAGAGTTTTACCGTGATGAAAACGAACAATCTCATCTCTTTCGCTATGCATAATCATAATGGGCATGTTTTTACGCTCATTGATGAATCGCTGCGTTGGAAATTCGTGTCGGGTAAGGAATGAGGGCACAAACGGATAAACGTCTCTTACCATAGCTTGTAAGTTTTTAAAAGCTGAATCGAGAACGAGTCCGCCCACAGGAAATTGAGTGGCAGCATAAGCGGCAACAGCTCCGCCAAGTGAACGGCCGTATAAATAAATGTTATTTTCCTGATATCCTTTTTCGTCAATCAATGCCCGAATTACAGCTTCAATATCCAAATACAATCCAGATTCAGATGGTTTGCCAGTACTTTTTCCATAACCGCGATAATCGTACATAAGAACAGCTGCGCCGGTTTCCAGCAGAGTTTGTGCAATATCAAGACGGTGACTGATATTTCCGGCATTTCCGTGGGAAAGCACTATAATTCGATTTGATTTTTCGTTTGGGAAATACCAGCTGTGTAGTTGCTCATTGTCTTCGGTTGTAATCCATAAATCTTCTGCTTCGAGATTATAATTCTCGGGAGTCATTACAATAGCTGATGACGGGAAAAACAGAAGATTGTCCTGCAGTAGATATATAACCCCAATCAAAACTAAATAAGCTCCAAAAAGAGTTGCCAATATGGTTAGCAGGGATTGCAAAATATTTACGAAATCAAAGGTTCAAAAACGCACAAAATCAATTCATGAATGCAATACTCGCATTGAGCATCATGGCAAATAAAACCCATAAGATGTAGGGAACCATCAAAACACCTGCTAAGCGGATAACCTGATAAAAAATAAGCGCAGTAGCCACAATTGCGATAAGTAACACATTAATCTGCATCAGTGCCGTAAGTGGAGATTCCAATCCAAAGAACAAAAACGACCAGGTGATATTTAGCACTAATTGAACTCCATAAGCCCAAAAAGCCGCAGTTCGCAACTCTGATTCCGGTTTTAGCCAAACCAGCCAAATAGCAATGGCCATAAGTAGAAAAAGGATAGGCCAAACTACGGGGAAAACCCAATCCGGTGGAGTGAAAAATGGTTTCTCGAGAGCCTGATACCAGGTATCAATTTTGGGACGTGTAGCCAACGAGCCCAATAATCCGGCTCCTTGCGCTATGGCAATAGAAATGAGTAGTGCGATACTATTTTTTAACGTCCAGATTCGTTCTTGCATTACTTTAATGAGGTTAAAGAGAGTTATTATCAGAACCCAAATATAACGAATCGGCCTAGATTTTCTTTGTACATTTGAAGTTCAAGATTAGAATCTGACGAAATGAAATTATGAAAGATTCCGAAATCAGAGCAACAAAGGATGGCTCTTCAACGGTCTATTCACAGCGTTTTCAGCAGCATTATCATAATCCAAACGGAGCTGTGGCGGAAAGCCGTCATGTTTTTTTTGACCAATTCGGAGTTTTGGAGAAAATGAAATCCGCAAAGGAAATCAGAATTCTTGAAGTGGGATTCGGAACCGGATTGAATTTTCTGTTGGCGCTAAGTTATTTGAGAGAGTTACATCCTGAAGCAGTATTATTTTTTGAATCGGTAGAAGCCTTCCCGCTAAAACCTGAAGAAGTGCCTCAGCTGGGTTATCAGCATCAATTGGAAAATCTACCCGAAGCTGAAGAGATATTGACCGAGGTTTTCTGCAATCTGAAACCGGGAATGAATTCCTTTCAATTTGGAAATGCTCATCTCAACATTTGGCAGGGCACATTTGATACCTGGCCCATTTCTCTGGAAAATGCTGATGCCGTTTTTCATGATCCGTTTTCACCGGAAGCCAATCCGGAATTGTGGACTCCCGAAGTTTTCTCCAAAATTGCCATAAAAACAGCTAAAAACGGTGTTTTGACTACTTATTGTGCGGCAAGCAAAGCAAGAGCTGCCATGGCAAAAGCGGAATGGCTGGTTGCCCGGGCGCAAGGAGCTTTGGGAAAACGCGAAATGACTGTAGCATCTCGAAATCCTGAAAGTTTAGCAAACTTTAAGCGTGTTAATGAGCAGCGACTTGTGCAAAGGTTTTACGATGATGAGTAATGAATAACTAGGGCGATAAGTTCTACTTTGAAGATATCAACCAACCCAAAATCAAAGAATCCCGCCTTGGTGATTTTCACCCGGCGCACTATTCTGCGTACGCCGCGGCGCACGCTTAAACCACCAAATAGAATACGAGTCAGCCCTACCCATGCCATGACGCACAATTACGGCAGCAAACTCCCCCTCACAAAACAATCTTACGTAAAATACCCCCCAGAAATTTATTGTAGTCCTGATTTTCCAGCTCCGCCATTATTGCATAGGTACTGTCAATGGCGAATGTTGGCAGTGGATTTATTTCCAAAAAGTGAGGATTTCCATCTGAATCGCATTTGAAATCAAGCCGGGCAAAATGACGGACATTCATGGCTTTGCAAATCTTCAGTGACCAGATGTGGATTTTCTCTTCGATTTCGGGGGTAAGGGTGTTCAATAAACGATAATCGCGTTCAATTCCGTCTTTTTCCAAAGCATGAATTCCAATTCCGCTTGTGGCGCAAATTCCACGTTCTAAAACAGGTCCGCATCTAAGTGGATGTTCCATAACAGCACAGGTAAATTCTGCGCCGGGTAAGAATTCCTCAACCAAAACAGGTTGCTTGTATTCACGGATAATAATTTCTGCTATTTCTGTGAGTTCTGTCAGGTTATTGGCAACACTTTTCTGCCCAATGCCTTTTGCTGTTCCTTCGTAGTTGGGCTTTAGAAAAACCGGAAACCGGAGATTAAAATCCTCAATTTCTTTAGCGTCATTAATAAGTAACCCCGGAGAAACGGGAATACCTGAATTAAGCGCAATTTCTCTCGTAGCCATTTTGTCCAGAGATAGACTAAGCGTGTATGCGTCGCTTCCAAGACATGGAATTCCATACATCTCACACAAAACCGGAACCCAGGATTCCCTGTTACGAGTACCCTATCCCTCGGCAATATTCCAAACTATATCCACATCGGGCTTTTGTTTAAGAATAGCATGGGGGCCGCCCAGTCTGATTGGTATAAATCCAGACTCAGTAATGGCTTCTTCCATAGCAATGATTGTGGATTCCGGTTCAAATTCCGCAAACCTATCTTCCGGGCCCTCTATGCCGGGATAATCTTCCGGTCGGTCGTAAGCAATTCCAATTTTTTTCATGGTTAAATATTTAATTCGTGGCAAAAGTAAGGGAAATAGACTCAGCAATCACTATTTCGCCACAGAAAAGCGAAACTACTGATGAAAAAGTTCTTCTCTCAGCGGATAGAACCCAAGCTTGAAGGCTTGGTTTGTAACCTGTTCGCCGTGGCGAAACCATGTATAAATCCATGCATTTTTAGGAAATAGATTGAAATTTATATACCCCGTCTCCGCAGGAAACACGGATACGCCAAAGGCGCACAGGTGCACAGCCGGAGCATTCATGCTCTGGCGAAGAAGCAAGAAACCCATTATTAAATCTGCGGCAGATATCAATTTTGAGCATGGACATTTATGTTCAAGCGGAAAAGCTAATACAATAATTAGGAATAATCTGTTTGACCGTTGTTGATAAGCAACCCTATATTCCTGACATGAAATCCGCCAAACATATTGCAGACCGAATCCGACTTTTAATTGCCACTAAGCAATTTCAGGTTGGGGATATGTTGCCATCCACACGTGAATTGGGTCGTCAGTTAGATGCGAGTTTTCACACTGTTCGCAAAGCATATCATACTTTGACAGAAGAAGGGTTGCTGAGAAGCGAACAAGGACGCGGATTTATTGTTAATCGCCAAAATACACTTCTGGAAAAAACGGATCGTCTGGAAAAGGGCGCAGAAAAAATGCGAACTTTACTGGAAGAATTGATTGGTTGGGGATTAGATGAAACCGAAATTGAAGCTCTTTTTGAAGAGCAGCTCACATTTATGGATTGGCCTGAGCGGTTAAATACCTGTGCTACGGTTGGTCAAACGCAAGAGCACGCAAAAATGATTGCCCGCGCAATTAAAGACCAGGTGGGCGTAAAAAGCACTACAATAACGATTGCAGATGTAGCCAAAGCCGCCAATTATGATGCTTTATTCATTCCGGTTCAGTTTTACAGACAATTTAAAAACGAAGCCGGGCAAGTTTTGCTACTGCCAATAATTTATCATCCCAGTCCTGATGTTTTGGTTTCTTTGGTAGAGCGCTCTGCCATTCAAACATTAGGACTTGTAACTTCAGAAGACGCAAGCATTTCCATCCTTACAGAAGAAATAAAGCTCCAATTACGCTTTCAGGGAAGTTTGATGGCGGGTTCCGCTTATGGAAAATCCTTGCCCTTATTTGTTCGAGAAGTTGATATGGTTTTATATACGCCGGAAAGTGCAAATCTGGTAGAGCGTCAAATCCCCGAAAAAAAGCGAATGTTGTTGTCTTATGATATCAATCCCGCAAGTGCAGAAATCATCAGAGCAGAATTATGGGACGAATAATGGATGTAAATGAGTTTCTGAAAAATGCTATTTACGCCGTTGAGAAAGAGATTGAAGCCGTAATTGAGCGCCCATCAGAAGAAGTTCTCTACAATGGTAAAAAGACGGATTCTGTTTTGGATGGTGTACGATACATTTTTGATTGCAGCAATGCATCCATCCAATATGCAGAAATTGTATCAGCAGATTTTGGAGATAAAACGGTAAAAGCCGTACCGGTTGATTTTTCTGATAACAAACTCACGCTCTCTTTTGATAATGCTCATGGCAAAGAAATAGATTCTGTGCACTTATCCTGGGAGAATGATTTTATTCTACAAAGGATAAAAAGCAGACTAAAAGTGATTCAAACCGAAGAGGATAGTGAGTCATACCAACGCATTTCCCGAATGCTTCGTCCCGAACCTGTCGAAGTTGATGAAGCTCCGAGTATTTTCGAAGACGGAAAGCGAAATGAGGCGCAAATCAATGCATTGAAAATGTCGGCGGTGCAACCTGTGTGCTTTATTTGGGGGCCGCCGGGAACCGGAAAAACTTCCACACTAGGCTATATCATTGCGAATTATCTGAAAAGGGGAAAACGCGTACTATTTGTATCAAATACCAACAGAGCGGTAGATATTGGTTTAATCAGTACCATTGAAGCGGTAACCTTGATGGATGTTTTTTTCGATTTGGAACATCTAACCCGGTATGGAGAGGCGGCACTGCCGGACTACAAAATGGAGATGCTTCTTTTTGAGAATCAGATTCAAAAATTTGTGAGTTCCAGAAAAGAAAAAGCTATAGAATTGGCCGGAGTGATGGATAGATGGAAACTGGCTGAGAAAGAAACCGAACAAAAATTGAGGGATGGTTATCATCTGTCGGATGAGGAGGAAGCCCAATTACTTACGCTGCAAACAGAAGTAAAAAGGCAGGGTGGAGAAGCTGCATTGGAAGAGCGAATTGCAAACCT
>SKIC01000225.1 GCA_007116685.1 Balneolales bacterium | reverse complement strand
GCTCCGGGTTTTTGTCGGGATAAGTAATTTGAGCATAAACCTGTAAAAACCTCAAGTGTCTCCCAATCTTCATCTATAACTCTCTTAACCGTAGTTGAGACTAAATTAGGATTTCCATTTTCGCCCTTACTCGGAGAAGAAATCGAATACAACCGTAGTTTCGGCGGTCCTCCGTCACGTTCTACACCCTCAGGTAAAACACCTATACTTTGACCGGGCACAAACTTTCCAGCTAAAGGTGTTCCTGTCAAATCAAAAGTAATATGACGGATAAAGTTTGGCGTGTTTTCTTTGGTTGCAATCCTGTTCTCGACAATGGGTACTTCTATCGGTGCTTTCGGCTTGCAAATGTTTAGAGGTACTTTGGGGAGTTTGACTTCAATATCCACGATTTTTATAGATTACGTTGTAGGGTCAGAACTGGGAATGGACGCGATTCAATATTCAGACCATCCATATTTATCATATCCGGGAAAATAATCAATTCATTGAGATATCGGCTGGATTCAATCAAAAGAAATAAATCGTAGGCAAAAAGAAAGGCGCCTTGAATAAGAACAGAAGTTCCGAATTGGCGGGTAATTGAATCTTCTCCGAAGTGCATCATAGCCCAACCTGCGCCCATATACCCAACATCAAGTCCGGTATTAAGAGCGACTATACGATTAAAGCGAAGTTCTTCAGAAATGATATCCGAGATTGAGTGCGTGTCAGGATTGAAACGTTGGGCGTTCCTTTTGGCCATTATGGCGATACCCATATTTATGGCACCCCATGAGGCATTCATCAATCCAAAATCCCTGTAGTCTGAATTGTATAAGGCTATACCTGAAACTACATTTGCGGCACCCCAGCCAAGTAAAATATTTTTATTTCTATCGTTTTGGATGACTCTCTGCTCGTACAAGTCCCAATAGTTATCCTGGCTGAAGGATTCTTCAGAGAGCAAGAGACTTATAATTAGAAATAAAATTATTCGCATAAAATCAGAATGAAGTGTCAGATGCCATCTTAACAGCACCTGACCTTTACTCATTCCGAAAAAATGCTACATCTGATCAACTTTACACATAATTCTGTGCCCTTTGATCTGATTTCTGTCCATTACCTTGACAATGCCTCTGGCTTTATCGGCAGGAACATCAACCAGGCAGTGTGATTTACGGATTTCGATATTCCCAATCGATTTTCCACTGATACCGGATTCACCGGCAATCGCACCAACAATATCTGCCGGTCTGATTTTGCGGTTTTTACCCACGTTGATGAACAAACGAGTCATCAATTCGCCGGTTCGGTCATTAACCAATTGTCCGTTTCCATTACCGTTTACAGGAACTTCAATTTCTTGTTGTTCTTCAGCACCAATTTTCATTTTCAAACTGGCAGCGGCAACTTCTGCTGGTGAGTACCCTTTGGCTGTAAGTATTTCAACATATTCTACAAACTGTTTGAGGCCACCTTTTTGCAAAGTTTCTTCCACTTCTGTAAGCATACCTTCAACACGTGAGGCTTCAACTTCTTTCAAACTTGGCATCGCCATGAAATTGAGTTTGGTTTTTACCTGACGCTCGATGTTTCTTAGGCTTCTTTGCTTACGGCCGGCCATAAAAGTAATTGCTGTACCGCTACGTCCCGCTCTACCGGTTCTTCCGATTCTGTGAACGTAATTTTCAGGATCCTGAGGGATATCGAAGTTAAATACCACATCGATATTTTCAACGTCGATACCTCTTGCGGCAACATCAGTAGCTACAAGTAAATCAAGCTGCCCATTTCTGAATTTGGACATAACCTTGTCGCGTCCGTTTTGGGTAATATCACCGTGAAGTACATCACAACGATAACCACGGGATTGAACGTCGGTCAAAATCTCATCACACATGCGCTTGGTATTGCAAAAAATGAGACCGAGGTTGTAATTATTAACATCCATAATTCTGCTGATGGCTTCGATTCTCATAGAATCTCTGACTTCCACCACATATTGCTCAATTGCCGGAGCAGCAAGCACTTTTTTGTCGATGGTAATCATTTGTGGAGCCTTCATCTGATTCTGCATAATCCCGCGGATACCCGGAGAATTCGTAGCAGAAAACATAACCGTTTGAACGTCTTCGCCACTGTAAGAAAGGATTTCATCGATATCTTCACGGAAGCCCATATTGAGCATTTCATCGGCTTCATCAAGGATAATCATCCCCATTTTGCCAATTTGCAGGGTTCCTCGCTTCAGGTGATCGATTACACGACCCGGAGTTCCTACAACGATATGAGTTTGTTGACGCAAAGCGCGTAATTGACGCTCGATGGGTTGTCCGCCATAAACGGGTATGATTTGTACTCTATCCATTTTTTTCGCTAATGAAAGCAATTCGCCGGTAACCTGAATAGCAAGTTCACGGGTTGGACACATAATGAGTACTTGTACATGTTTGGCATCTACATCCAAAAATTCGAGAGCAGGAATACCAAAAGCGGCGGTTTTTCCTGTTCCTGTTTGGGCTTGTCCCATCACATCTCTTCCCTCAAGAATATGAGGAATGCATTGCGCCTGGACTGGTGTAGGTACTTCGAAACCCATGTCGGAAATAGCTTCTTTGATTTCCGGACGGCTTTGTAGATCTGAGAAAGTAGTAATATTCATTTAAAAATTTGGTAATTAGACATACCATTCCATTTCTGAACACGAAATGTATTTAGTGTGCGAAAAACGGCCCTGGTTGACTAAAGTGAAAAATAGACCGGCTACCCTTATGCCGGAGTCGCGTTATTTCGCCCCGGTATCCAGATTGTGGGCAACTATAGAAAGTAACCGGGAATCACAGAGTGAGGCAGGAATCAGATAAAAATCTGAATTAATTAATATACGAACTATTGTTATGCTTTCCTATTGGGCTAAGATACTTCCTAACCATTCTATTACTTGTGCTTCGCTTTTAACAGTATAAAAAATGAATACCCATCAAAGCGCTTTTCTCTTATGAATTATTAAGAAAATTTAATATTGTATTAACTCTAAAACCTTGCTTAAAAAACGATGGATATTAAGAATGTGAATACTAGAGTTATCTCTCCTATCCTTTTACTGGTGTTTCTGGTACCCTTCTTTTTTAGTTTTCAGCATTCATCGAATTTTGCCAATGCAAAGTCTCTCCAAAACGGTACTAATTTTAATATTCAGGTTTATCAAACACGTCAAGGTCTTCCTACTAACCTAACGAAAGGCCTGATTCAAGACGAGAATGGCTTCATCTGGATAGCCACTGATATGGGTATTGTACGCTTTGATGGAAATCGTTTTGTTCATTTCACGGAAAATCTATCCGAACAATATCCTAAGCAGTTCTTGTTAACCAGTGATAATCGTTTGCTTATCGCTCATGATGGTGGTGTTAGTGAAATTATTCAGAATATAGAAACGGGTGATGTTAGGTTTGAAGAGCTATTGCCTGGTCGTGCCTCAGTAGGTCCTGATAATTTGATGTATCCCAAATCATTATTTGAAGACAGTAATGGCAATCTCTGGATTGGAGAAGTTTATTCTTTGGTACGTTATGATGGTTCAGTTTTACAGAGATATACTTTTTCAGAAAAATATCGTACGGGTAGCTTTATCCGCTCT
>SKIC01000187.1 GCA_007116685.1 Balneolales bacterium | reverse complement strand
TTTACCCACGAGGCCTCGGCTGACACCAATGGTAGAAATATCACTTATCGTTTGGCTTTTAGTCTTGACCCCACTGGATTTGAGGCAGGTAACAATAATTATACTGTAGTTGGAAGTTCATCTGAAATTGGCCGTAGGGTGTCATATACCTATCTGAATAATTTTGTGCGCCAGGAATATAATTTGAACGAACCCGGTGTGCTCTATTGGACATTTTTAGCCACTAACGGTGTTCATCAAGTTATGGCTGAAAATGGTCCGAGAGAATTGAATTTCCGAAGACTGGGGTTGGATCCGTTTTTTGAGATTACCTCCGGCGATAGACGTTTGATTTTGGAAGGTTTTCCTGATGATGAGGTTTCTTTCTCCTGGTCGGCATTGCAAACCGAAAACCCAAACGATATCATTATCTATAATTTTAAGTTCTTGAGTGAGCGCGATGATTTTGAATCTGCTATTTTTACCGTTAGAAGTGATGACTCTGGTACTGATACTAGAGTGACATTTACCTTCGATGATCTTGAAACTATGCTAGAGGAGACTAATTTACTAGAAGTTGCCAAAGCCGATACAGCATATTTGTATTACACTGTTGAGGCTCTCATAAATAATAATGAGGCTAATAATTGGTTTCCGGATCAACAATCGAAAAAGGCGTATATCAAGTACATAAATGTCATTAGAGACGATGATACCTCTACCGAACTGCCTGAAGACATTCCAACCGAATTTGTTGTTCACCAAAATTATCCAAACCCCTTTAACCCCGTGACCAATATCGTGTATGGCTTGCCTGCACCAAGTTCAGTTTCGGTGCAAATATTTAACATTCTTGGTCAGCAGGTTCATAATTGGCAGAGTAACGGAGCGCAACAAGCCGGCTTCCACATGCTAAGTATTGACGGAGCCCGTTGGGCAAGCGGAACGTATATCTACAGAGTTGTTGCGGGCGATCAAGTTAGAACGGGTAAAATGCTACTCATAAAATAACACATGAAATTACATACGTTTACGGTAAATCCATTTCAGCAAAACACGTATCTGATAACCAATAATGGAAAAGCCTTACTATTTGATGCAGGTTTTTTCTCAGCATCAGAATTTTCAGAATTAAATAAAGTGCTGAAAGCAGAAAATGCAGTATTAGAAGCCTTGGTTTTAACGCATGCTCATATTGATCATGTTATTGGAGTTGAGCAAATACGCAATGATTTTGATGTTCCTGTTTATCTGCATAAAGACGACCAATATCTCTGGGAAAATTACATGAGTCATGCCGCTATGTTTGGCCTCGATGTGAAACCTTTTTCTTTTGAGCCGGAGTGGATAGATGCGAGTTCTTCATTAAAAATCGGCTCGTTTGAAATGGATGCCCGCCACACTCCCGGTCATGCTCCCGGACATCTTGTTTTTTACTTTAAAGACCATGGATTTCTTATTGCCGGTGATACTCTTTTTCAGGGCAGTATTGGCAGAACCGATTTGTACAAAGGAAATTATGCCCTGTTAGAAAAAAGCATCAAGGAAGAACTTTATACTTTGCCGGGCGATACCGTAGTTTATCCCGGTCATGGGCCAGAAACGACCATCTCTGAAGAAATGACTTCTAATCCATACGTAAGAGCTTAGACTTCATTATTTCTTTATGTAATCGGTTTACCTTCCACATGATTAATCATTTTGTAAACAAACTATGAGAATCCCAAAGAAAATCAGAATTAGTGGTGTTGTACTCGCTATGGTAGTAGCGGTTTTATTCTTTGTGAATGCTTTGGGAGTGTTCGATGACAAACCATACCGTGCCGTGCCGCATGGTAATCACTATCATTATGTGCCTATCGACAGGGATATGAGTGTGCCTCTGGATGCATTTCCAACCGTACCACCAAGACCGGGAGAGAGAATTTTACCTAACGGGCAAATTGTAAGAGAAAATCCGCCCGAAAATTAAAAACTCGTTTGTATTGTACCGGAAACGGCTTCCGGAATGCGATATCTTTTTTCTCCCGCCTCGATAAACAATGCCAATCGATTTTGAACCGGAGGCAGATTACACGTGGAATAGGGATTCATGGAACAAGGTGGGGTGTATAATTTATTGAAATCCAGTACCACATTGCCACGGCGGTCAGGTAAATCAATATACAAATAGCGTCCGCCACCATAGGTAGCCGATTTGTTCGATTCATCACCAATAATCAGAAAAAACGAATCTGTACCCGGCAGAACATCTATACTATACGTTTCATCATCTACTTTGAAGAAAACGGTTCCGGGAGTTTCTAATTGGTTTAATTGCCCCAGCACATTTACCACGCTAATAAAGGTTGGTTCATCATTAGGCACAAATTCACCTTTGATTCTCCAATCCAAATCTACAGGGAATCGCTCCAGACCGGTAAACTCGGTGAGATATGGGCTTTCCTTATCATAAATACGCACACCAATCAATTCTGATCTTTGGATGATTGTCCAATCTGTTTGCCCTATGGTGAGCACCAGTGCCTCGATTTCCGGACCAAAAATTTCAATTCCACGCTCTACTTTGGTATCGCCGATAGTAAATTCTACACCATCATCCGGATAAATTCTCACACTACCATTTTCCAAAATCAGATGGCCGGCCATTTCAGGCATACTTCCTTGCGGAAAGATGACGTCATTGGATGATGCTGTGCCAAATGTATTTTTACCTTCTTCAATCCATTCCATCCCAGCCAGGCTCAACCATCCCTGGCGCGCTTGAAGCCTCTCCAAACGGTCGTTATGCCAGTTTTCAATATAGGATTTGTGTTCTTCGGCACTCATTTCGTGTTGTGTGCAAGAATACGTCAGAAAAGAGAGCGTAAAAATAAAAAAGCAAGCCCCGAAAAACCGTGTTGAAGTCATAATTAGAATCAATTATTGTCCGACTAAATATAAAAAAGCATCCACCTTTGTTTTACCTCCCCCTAAATCCCCCGCCAAAGGCAGGGGGACTTGAAGAAAGCCCCGTCTTTCTTTTGGACCTGTCTGTCGCTATGACAGAGACAGAGTCAGGGGGATAGGTTTCTTTTAAAGTATAGAATATTAATTTATTTACACGCATAGTTCTAAAAACGGAAAACAATGAATTAGAATCAATTATTGAGATTATTGACGTGCATTTTCAAGCAAATCAGCAAGACCTTCCCCAAGGTGGCTTACCATAATCTGACGGTATGAATCACTATTAAGATATCCGCCATCGGCTTCAAAAAAGGCACGAATGACAGGCTCCCAATCAGAATTATTTGGCAAAATGTAACCAAATTGCTCTGAGGGTTCACTTCCCGCTTCGTGTTGTCTGACCGGTAAACCATTTTCAGCAGCACGCCAGTAATTGTACACATCGATATATGCAAAATAGCTGTTGGATGCCGTTACTCTTTCCATAATTTCATTGTTGGAAGTGGCAAAAGAGAAGGGTAAATCAGGCCAATAATTATCTGAAATGGCTCTTAAACGTTCTTCGTGCAAGGTGCCCTCAAAAGCAAGAGCGCTAAGCCCTTCAAAAGCAGTAGAGATATTTTGGAGGTTGTCTAATTCAGGAACATCGCTGTGTGTTACCATTGCAGCAATATTGGTCATATAGGGCGGGGAGAAATC
>SKIC01000270.1 GCA_007116685.1 Balneolales bacterium | reverse complement strand
ATAGTTTTTTCTTCTTCCAGGATGTTTGAAGGCACACCCATCAAAGTGGGATCATGTATAAAAGACATGGATCGCTGTATTGTTGCCGCTTTGGTTTGGCTAAGTATCAAAAAGGCTTTATTTAACCACTTAGAGTCATTTGTTTTTAAATACAAATCATAAAAAACGTTGAGTGCTTGACCGTTAATTCTTTTTGTGAATTGACTTGTCAGAACGGAGGAAGCTTCTGAACTCTGCCCCATTCTAACAATCCATATATACTCATGAGCGTATTGATAAGCTAAAGCTGCCTTTTTTAAGCTTTCGAGGTCATTATTAGATTTACTAATATTTTGATAGATTTCACCAATTATTCGATAAGAACCTATAATCGAAAAATCTCCAAAAAAGCCTCCCATTTTTGGAAAAACTCCAATACTCCCATCAAAATCGATATGAGAAATGGCCAGGGATTTAAAAGCATAATACAGAGCGCTATCATAATCACCTTGGTACATCTTCGACAAAGCCAACCACTGATGTGTCGTTGTATTATAAAGTTTTGCACCAGAAGCACTTCCACCGGTAAGCTCCAATGCTTGATTCATATAAAATTCGCCATCTTCAAAATTTTCATTTTCGATAAGAATACGACCAAGACTTTGATAATTCTGCAGTAAGGCTTGAACAAGCCGGGGATCATCTTTAGTTATTTCTATTGACTTACGTATATATTTTTCGGCCTTTTCTATATCGTCCAATAATCTATATACTTCCGATAATCTGTAATATACACGTTCCATTGCAGGGTGATTATCCGGCAAAAACTCCTGTCTTTTTTGCAGTACAGAATCTATTAAAACCAATGCTTCGCTTGGTCTGTCAGTAGCTATGTAAAATGTAGCAATATTTAACATTATTTGGGTTTGAGCAGGATGATTATCTGGAATAAGTTGAAGCGCTAACTCATTACTTATCTGATAAAACCTTTCTGCACGATCAAAGTCTCCCATTCTCCTGTAAATGATGGCAACATTATTGTAATACATCATAACAAACCTGTGCTCATACCCATACAAAGATTCAAATATTTCTTTCGATTTAGCATGATACTCAAGTGCAGTATGATAATTGGATGTGGATGCCATGAGATTTGCCATATTCCCATACAACTTACCAAATTCGAGATGCCCAGCCGGCAAGGTTTGCTTCAACTTTTCTTCAGCCAACAAATAAGAATCCATTAATCCAGACCATTCAAATCTCTGGAATTTGTTGGGACTCTCTTCCGCTATTATCAGTCCGGCAGCGAGCACATTATCAACATATTCAACCAAACTATACACTTCGGAAAAAGGATACTCAGCGCGATCTCCTGCGGCTAACATCGCATGGTAATTCAGAAATTTAGCTAATGCTAGTTCCTCATTACTCAGTTCCACATCCTCATTTCCGAGTAAAGCATCCAGGTAATCTAATGATGGGAGTTCTGAATTGAGAGCGTAATCCTCTACTAAATTGCGTAACTCTATTGTCAGCTCACTTTCTTGTGCGCAAACTGAGGCAAAACCTGTTAATAGGAATATTAAAATAATTAAGGGTGTTAATCTCATAAGTAAATTAATTATCTGCCAAGATAAGGTTGACCTTCAATAATCCAGGGAGCCGGTTCTTTACCCTTTAAATAATAGTCAAAATATTCTTTCATTTTAATGCTATAGTCCAATTTGTTTGGATATTTACGCAAATGATGTGGCTCGCCTCGGTATTGTAACATGATGGCATCTTTTTCTAACCTTCGAAGTGCCAGTATCAACTCTATTCCCTGCTCCCATGGCACTGCTTCGTCTTCGTCACCAAATTGAATGAGTAAGGGCGTATTGATTCTGTCAGCAAAAAATACGGGCGAGTTTTCGATGTATAAATCGCGCTTTTCCCACATACTGCCGCCAATTCTACTTTGGGTTTGCTCGTACTGGAACTGCCGGGCAAGTCCTGATCCCCATCTGATGCCACTGTAAGCAGATGTCATATTAGACACCGGAGCTCCGGCAACTGCTGCTGCAAAAATATCGGTCTGCGTTATCACCTGCACACTTTTGTAACCACTCCAGGAATGCCCATGTAATCCTATTCTATCGGGGTCTGCGACACCCATTTCAATTAACTTTTGAACTCCCGGAACCAAAGATTTTGTGGCTGAATAACCGGGTAATCCAGGAGTATAGTGCATATCCGGCAGAAAAACGGCATAACCATGACTGGCATATAATGGAAAACTTGGCCTGTGATTTACTACCTGTTCATTAAAGTGGTACAAACGCTGACTGAATTGCTCGTAGTAATAAACCAGGACAGGGTATTTCTTATTCGGATCGTAATTTCCGGGGTAGATTAAAATTCCTTGTAAAGGAACTCCATCTAAAGATCTCCATGAAATTAATTCAGCGTTGCCCCATGCAAATTCTGAGATTTGTGGATTGGCATTACTGAGTTTTCGGGTTCGTCTAAAATTGTCTCCCGAAACAACCCAGATGTCGGGATACTCGGTATAGCTTTCTCTGCTATAAATCCAATTATTGCTATCCTGAGCATTGGCTATGAAACGAAATCGCTTATCATCTTCAAGAAGGCGCTGTACACTATTTCCCCCAACCTGACCACGATAAAAACCATAGTTTTTGAGATTGTTATGATAAGAAGTCAGCCATAATTGCTCATTTGGCTCAAACCATGTTTCGGTGTGCAAACCTCTGATTACCCGCATGGTTCTCTCTGATTGCCGTTGATTACCGGTAATTCTTTGCGCTGCTTGCGAATTCGTATCGAACTGCCAAATATCGTATCTGTCGTAAATGAGAACAGCCGTATCGTCACGCACCCAGCCCGCAATTCCGTAACTGCGTGGTGGTTCCGGACGATCATGGGTTTCAATAGCAAAAGAAACATCCAATCGTTCGGTCAGATTGAATAAATGTCCCGATGAGTTTTCAAAGAGGAACCAATCCTCGCTTTCAAAAATCAGAATGAACTTTCCGGACGGCGAAATTTGAGTGATATTATTTCTCACCTTATCCATAATCATATTTTTTTCGCCGGTGGAAATGTTCACGCTGTAGAAGTCGTAGTACCAACCTTGCCACGTGATAAGTTTTCTGTATTGCTGATCATCTCTGCCAAGCGCATAATTTCCACTTCGCTGAGGAGTAACAAATGGAACATCTTCATCAGCTAGTTGAACAAAACGTCCCTCATCAAAATGCCAAACGGATGTATATAGATGATTCCGGCGCTGATTCCATGTTTGCTTTTCATGCGTTTTCACCCAATCGTCGTCCCAATGCCAAACATCCAATTCTGTATCGGATAGAATGGCGTCAAAATCGTACAGGTCGATTTCTTCTTTGGCTTCGCTTTCAATAGGAGTTCTGCCTAATTGCCACATTTTTTGTGGTTGTAATCCGAAAAACAAACGGTCAGAATCATAGCTCCAGGTGAGATTCGTGTGAGATGGAATTACCCATCCATCAGGAGCATCCAATGTTCGGAAAACGTAATCGATTTCATTATCACCGGCATTCCAGAGAGCGATATCAGCAGTGCTATTTTCCCGATTTTCATCTTTAGAGGATACGGCAAAAGCAAGCTTT
>SKIC01000001.1 GCA_007116685.1 Balneolales bacterium | reverse complement strand
TACTGCGATGGGAAAAAGCCCGTGCCGCCTGTTCGTGGTACGCTGAATATCTATCCTGTTCGTGCAAATGGGCGTCAATTGATGTATTTCCATGATCAGTTAGGGTATGCTTCAGAGCCATTTGCTGTGGATAAGAGCATAGCAGGATTATTGCCACTTTTAGATGGTAATTCAAATGTGAGTGAAATTACAAATCGAATTAATGAACTTGGTGGTTCCATAAATGAAGAGGAATTACTCACATTTATAAGCATGTTGGATGAAAACAGAATTCTGTTTTCCGATTATTTTAAATCCTACAAAAACGATATAGAAGAGAATTTCGAAGCCTCCCCGATTCGTAAAGCAGTTTGTGCAGGTACCAGCTATCCTGATAATCCGGATGAATTACGAAAAATGCTGGATGAAGCATTTAAGGGAGTTAATTCTCCAGAAGAAGCTGAAATAGGAGCTCTGTATGCGCCACATATCGACCCAAGAGTTGGTATGGAATCTTATGCAAAAGCCTTTGCTCCTCTCCGAAATCTAAAGCCGAGCCGTGTACTTCTGATAGGCACCTCTCATTATTCAGGCTTGCACATGGACAGATATGATAACACGCCATTTATTTTATCAGGCAAGGATTTTGAAACTCCATTCGGAACTGTAAAAAACAGTGCTAAAGATTTCGATTTTTTTCAAAAACACAAGCAAGATGCCGGAATATCAACAAATGATAGAGCGCACCGGCAAGAACATAGTTTGGAACTACATCTGATTTTTTTGCAATATCTATGGTCACACGACTTCGAAATTACGCCCATTTTGGTGTCTTCATTCGATGATATTTTTTATATGAAGAATGGTGCGCAAGGTAATCAGATTAAGAAAATGGCAACCTTGTTGGATGAATATTCTAAAGACCCTGAAACTTTAGTTTTGATATCCGGAGACCTCTCTCACGTAGGTCATAAATTTGGCGATGTTGAAAAAGCCTCTGATATATTTAACGAAGTAAGATTATTTGACGGGCGATTTTTAGAGCAGGCAAAAGAAGCAAATGCAGAAGGTTTGTATTCCCTGATTAAGGAAACCGAAGACCGTTACAGAATTTGTGGCTTTGCTCCCTTATATACTTGGTTGACCTCCTCACCGAAGGTTACGGCTGATATAACATCATACCAACTGTGGGACGAAAGAGAGCAGGAAAGCGCCGTGAGTTTTGGGTCCGTAATTTATCGGCGCCTAACTTCTGCTTAAGCGCACAATTCTTTAAGAAGTTGAATAAAATCCGGCTTTTTGACAGGTTTGGTTACAAAGCGATCGGCATCAATTTCAACATTATTGCTTTCTCTGTCTCTTTGAGTGAAAGCAGTAATTACGGCAACCGGCTTCTTGGAGTTTGTCTCTGATTTTCTAATCTCTTCTACAATATCAGCCCCACTGTATCCATCAGGCAAGTTGAGATCTACCAAAAAAACATCAAATTCAGAAGATTTTATCAATTCAATAGCTTGCTGACCGGTGCCGGCAATGTGTAATTCGTAGGGTTCCGTTTTTAAATAATATTTGATTAAAAACTGATTGTCGAGATTATCTTCAACGTATAGAACTTTTTTCTTGGAATTACTCATAATTATTCGGGTTTACGGGGTGCAATTTCCATTTTTTCTGCGAAGTGGTCACAAAAATCACGCATATCTCCGGCTATTCTTTCATCGCCAATTGATCGCTCTAAGGTATCAGCCATAGTAGACAAGGTTTCATGAAAAAAGATTTTCATTTCGTCAACGGGCATGTTCTTGGTCCATAAATCCAGACGAAGAGTGTCTTTTGAATGGTGATCCCAAAGAGCCAGTATTAGCGCACGGCACGTTTTTGAACTCATTTCGGTAGCGTCACCGGCATCCCATGAAATACTTTCAGGTACATTATTTTCATCGAGTTCAACAGTTACAGAAACGTTCTTTTTTGTGTTAGGCATAGTGAGTAATAATTTATTAAATGGAACAATGTTGACGTAACTGACTCAGAACATACGCAAAATCTTTAGGTAATTCTGAATCAAAAAATACTTCTTCTCCGCTACCGGGATGTATAAATCCCAAGGTTTTTGCATGCAAACATTGGCGGGGAAGTTTTTTAAATAAGTTTTGAAATAATTGTTTGCGTCCACCGGTGTTGGAACCATAGCGAACGGAATTTCCTCCATAAACAGGATCACCGAAAACGGGATGACCAATATGGTTAAAATGCACACGAATTTGATGAGTGCGTCCTGTTTCGAGGCTGATTTCTACCAAACATAAATGGTCATAATATTCCAAAACTTTATAATGTGTTGCAGCATGTTTACCGCTTCCATCCGGAACGACAGCCATAACTTTTCGATCTCTTTTAGACCGGCCAATATCTCCGGTTATGCTTCCGCTATCTTCTTCGGGGTGCCCCCAAATAATAGCCCAATAGGTTCTTTGTGTAGAATGTTCAGCAAATTGCGCGGAAAGCCTGGCGTGGCTGACATCGTTTTTGGCTACTACCAATAAGCCCGAGGTGTCTTTATCCAGTCTATGCACTATGCCGGGCCGTAAATCACTATCACCGCCATCTGATAATTCCTCAGCGTGGTGCATTAGTCCATTAACAAGGGTTCCGCTCCAGTTTCCAAAAGCGGGATGAACCACCATGCCGGCTTCTTTATTCACCAAAATGATTTCATCATCCTCATGAACAATCGAAAGTGGAATTTCTTCGGGTACTGCTTCCGGCGGAGGTGCCTTGGGTAAAGTGATATCGATTACATCATTGGGCTGAACTTTATAAGAGGATTTCTCCTTTTTCCCGTTAACCAGCACATATCCCTTTTTAATGGCATCCTGAACTTTGTTACGAGTAGCATTTTGAACAAACATGGTGATATACACATCCAAACGAACAGCATCGTGCTGGCCGGGAGGTACCTGAAGTTGGATAAATGTTTGTTCCTGATTTTTTTCCATGAATTGAAAATAATTCTGTAAGGAATAGTGATCTCGTGTATCTACTTAGTAACTATTTTAGTAAGAGATGTAGGCGTAATAGCCGTAAGCAGCAATTTGTTTACGGCTATTTTTTTATCGGAAAACGTATTTCGCGGCTTCATTCAAGTGGCTGACCCCGATAATATCCAATCCTTCTTTAACCTTATCCGGAATTTCCTGTAAGTCTGGAATATTATCTTCGGGAATCAAAACCGTTTTGATTTGATTTCTTTGCGCAGCCAGTAGTTTTTCATTTAGTCCACCGATGGCAAAAATGTCTCCACGGAGCGTTATTTCACCGGTTAAGGCAACATCGTGGCGCACAGGTTTGTCTGTCAGTAATGAAATTATAGCAAGGCACATAGCCATTCCTGCACTAGGCCCATCTTTGGGAATGGCACCTTCAGGAATGTGGATGTGAATCTCATTTTTTTCGAAGAAATCGTCATCAATAGAAAATTCTGAGGCACGCGAACGTATATAAGAAAGTGCAGCCTGGGCCGATTCTTTCATTACATCACCGAGTTTTCCCGTTAGAATGATGTTATTTTTGCCACGCATTTTTGCAACTTCAATGCGCAAAATGCTGCCACCGGTACTTGTCCACGCTAAGCCGTTTATACTGCCAATAAGATCTTTTCTTTCAGGATTTTTGTCTCTGAACTTCTCTACACCAAGCAACTCACGAACTTTCTTTTCGTTTATTGTCATCTTGGATTTGGACTTCCCTTCTGCTTTGGCCAGAATAAATTGCTTGGCTGCTTTTCGACAAACCGCAGCGATTTGCTGTTCAAGCATTCTAACGCCGGCTTCCGAGGTATAAGACCTGATTAAAAGGCGAATAGCGTCTTCACGGAAAGTTACTTTACTCTTAGCCAGACCGTGACTTTTTAATTGCTTGGGAATCAAATGCTGACGCGCTATTTCAACTTTATCATGCTCGAGATACCCGGGCAGGTTGATGATTTCCATACGGTCAAGAAGTGCCGGTTGAATTTGGCTGGCAACGTTGGCCGTAGTAATGAACATCACCTGGCTCAAATCAAAATCGATATCCAGATAATGATCGTTAAAACTGTTGTTTTGCTCCGGGTCCAATACTTCCAGAACCGCTGAAGAGGGGTCGCCGCGGAAATCGTGACCGAGTTTATCAATTTCATCCAGGATGATGACAGGATTCATACTGCCGGCTTTTTTGATGGCCTGAATAATACGACCGGGCATAGATCCGATATAGGTTTTTCTATGGCCACGAATTTCTGCTTCATCGCTAACGCCACCCAAAGAAATACGAACCATTTTACGGTTCAGGGCATTGGCGATAGATTTTGCCAAGGATGTTTTACCGGTTCCCGGAGGACCAACAAAACACAGAATCTGCCCTTTCATTTCTTTCACGAGATTCAAGACAGCTATGTGTTCCAAAATTCGCTCTTTGGGTTTCTCCAATCCAAAATGATCGCCATCTAATTCAGCCTGAACATCTTTTATATTCAGATTGTCTTTAGAATAATTACCCCAAGGCATAGCCGTTAGCCAATCAAGATAATTTCTGGCTACACTGTATTCCGGCGACATTTGTGGGGTTTTGCGCAATCTTTCGAGCTCTTCCAGCGCTTTTTCCCGGGCTTGTTCAGGCATTTTAGCCTCATCAACAGCCTCTTTAATTTTTGCCAATTCCAGATCGGAGAAACTGCCTTCATCATCAAGTTCGTCTTGCAGAACTTTTATTTGCTCCTGAATATAAAAGCGCCGCTGTGTTTCCTGAATCTCTTCCTGAACCTTTTCATTGATTTCAGTAGATACGGCCAGTAATTCAAGCTCACTGGTAAGTACTTTTAGGAGGAACTTGTATTTGGCTGATAGGAAATGTAATTCAAGCAGTTTTTGTTTCTCTTCGATTTGTAAATCAATGTAGGAAGCCATGTAATACAGAAGGCGCTGAGGCTCATCGTTTTGCTCAAATCCGAGTAAAACTTCTTCCGGCAATTCCTGATTCAGCATTACGTATTTCTCAAAAGACTCCCGGGTTTTACGAATCAGAGCTTTGAGTTTTCCATCCATTCGACCTTGCTTCGTTTCCCGAACATGATATTTGGCAATGGGGAAGGGGTCTTTTTGAAGTACTTCTGTAATTTCTACGGTCTCAACCACACTCACCAAAACTTTGAGCAATTCGTTTGGTAAGCGTAAAACCTGAATGACCTGAGCAATTACCCCTGTGGAGTGGAGGTCCTCAAACGCTACACTATCCTTATCAGGGTCTTTTTGAGCACTTAGCAGAATATAATTTGTGGAAGCCTGAGCCTTTTTTACAGCCAGAATAGAACTTTCACGCCCAACAAGAATCGGGAACATGGTGTTGGGGAAAATGATACTGTCGCGCATGGGTAATACGGCAGCATATTCAGGCAATTCTGAGGTAATAATTTCAGATTCCAGTAATTGACTATCAGGAAATTCAGACATAAATAGATTTTGAGGTAATGGGCACTCTGTATTATTGAGAACCTTAAAAATACGGATTTACTGACTTAATTCTGAATTTGAATCAGAGCCGGATGGGTTGAAAAATCTGGTTTCAGAGGTGGCTTTATTCAGAAGTGTCATGTATTTCTCATCAGGAATCTCTTTACAGCCAAACTGCGCTAAGTGAGGGGTGTAAAATTGCGTATCCCATAAAGTGTATTTTTGCCTTAGTAGTTGCTGATGACAGTAATACAAAGCAACCTTATCGGCTTCCTTAGCTCTTTTGAACATGGATTCTCCAAAAAAAGCAGAGCCTAAACTTACACCATACAATCCGCCAACCAATTCATCATTTTCCCAAACTTCAACCGAATGCGCAAATCGAAGACGATGCAGATAGATATAGCTGTCTATAATTAAATCTGATATCCAGGTTGATTCGCGTTCTGCACAGGCTAAAATCACATCCCGAAAAGCGGCATCAATGGTGACTTGATACTTATTTTGGCGTATCAGGCGATGAATGTTTTTTGAAACATGGAATTCATCAAGTGGGATAACGCCACGCATTTTTGCGGTGTACCAAGCGAAACCAGAACCGTGTCTGCTATCCGCCATGGGGAAAAAGCCGTGGCTATACCCGTATAGTAAATCTTCAGGGGGAATGATTTCCATGCCTGAAGATAAGGCTTGCTCCCCTTAAATACTGTTATTGTAATGTTCTCTGAGTTCCTGGATATAGACGCCGATATCGTTTCTTAACTCAAATAAATGCCCGTGGAGGTGAGCATAATCATCTTTGGTAAAGAGTTTCTTGTTTTTCAGGGATTGTAGCTCGTTAAGGGCTTGATTTGCGAAAGCCAAAGCACGTTTGTTGTATGCGATATTTGCACCCAGAACATCCAACTCGAATCCAAAAGCATATCCGCCGGCAATTTTTGCACTAATCTGAATCACATCAGAAACAAACTGCTGCACTTGTTCCCGAGTTAAAACATCTTTTCGGTAATCAAGAAGTCGGAATATTTCAGCGCCCAAATCACGAGCATTTACATATACATCGAGTTTTTCGATAGAGCCATAATCCGAAAGGGCAAATTCATCAGAAAGTGCTTTCCATTCTTCACCCTCTAAATCCCAGATTCCTTCTTCGTCGTCATCCTCATCATACTCAAGTTCATCAGAATCGTTGAGACCCAACAAATCGTCGTCTTCGCTGTCAAGAAAATCAAACATAGGATCGTCGAATTCTTCCTCATCGTCGTCCCAGTCGTCATCATCAGGGAAATAAGAATCTTCAATTAGTAATTCCTCTTCGATGTACGCATTCATCAAATCTAGTTCTGATTTATACTCATCAAGCATACGAATCCAGCGGGGTTCGTGCTTTTCATTCAGCGTAGATTCGATAAATCCTTTGATTTTCTCGTTTTGTTGTTCCAATTCAGACAGGTGGGCTTCCCATTGGAATTCATCCCAGATTTCATCGTCATCGTAGAATGGCATAGGGCGTGTGGCTTGGTAACTGGATTTGTAAAATTTGTGTCTTAAACAAGAGAAAGCGATGTTTGTTGCATCGCTTTCCGAAATTCGTTGTTACAGGCGTTCGAGTACACCCATAATTACTTTTGTCATTTTAGGTTCTGCAATACTTGCAGCTTCCAGAATGTCTTCCATCAAAGCGGGAACCAAAGCATCCGGGAAACATTCATCAGTGATGGCAGAAACGCCAATTACTTTCATGCTCATGTGAACGGCAGCAATTACTTCCGGCACGGTGCTCATACCCACTACATCTCCGCCAATTTGGCGCAAGAATCGATATTCTGCTCTGGTTTCTAAATTAGGACCGGTAACCGCAACATAAACGCCATGATGCAGTTTGATATTATTTGCCAAAGCAGCTTCGTCTGCCAAAGCAATCAAGTCGCGGCTGTATGGTTCACTCATATCCGGGAAGCGTACGCCGAGTTCATCGTCGTTTGGCCCCATAAGTGGATTATCGCCCAATAAATTGATTTGATCCACAATCAACATGATATCGCCACGCATGAAGTTTGGATTCATACCACCGGCTGCGTTAGAAACGATCAAGGTATTTGCCCCATTTGCTTTCAATACACGCAGTGGGAAAACAATTTGCTGCATGGTGTAGCCTTCGTAATAATGGAAGCGCCCTTGCATGGCCACTACTTTTTTTCCGGCTAGTTCTCCAAACAACAGACGACCGGCATGGCTTTCAACAGTGGATGTTGGAAAGTGCGGGATGTCTGCGTAAGAGATAGATTTTTCTACTTTTATTTCAGAAGCAAGATTGCCCAATCCGGTTCCTAAAATGATCATGTATTCCGGACGTAATTCTGTTTGGCTTTGGATGTAAGCCAGGGCTTCGGCCCTTTTTTTTCTGAAATCGCTAATTGTTTCTATAGTCATAATGGTAAAAATGTATTCTTAATCTATTTCGTCTATTAAATCATCTAAATCTTCAGTGCCGGGAGCCGGACTGCTTTGTGGTTTTTCAACCGGAGCCTTTTTTTCTTCTTTTTTCAAAGTAGAAACAGGCTTTTTGGGTGGTGCAACCACTTCTTGTTCTTCCGGTGGAAGGGAATAAATACTGTTATCATCTTTGGTGAATGATCCCAGAGACTCCTGTGCCAATTCCAGATATGAGCGGATGCCACGTATAATTTCTTCTCTTCTATCGAGCAAGCGATGCACACTTTGGCGAATCTGCTGCCTTTGCTGACGAGCTTCGCGCAGAATATTTTCTGCTTCCATTTCGGCTTTCTCGATTTTTGTTTTTGCATCTTTACGAGCGCCTTCTAATCTATGCTCAGCCGATTCCTTAGCTGTTTGGAGCGTTTCGTGAAGAGCTTCTTCTACTTTTTCGTAATGCTTGAGTTTATCTCTGATTTGTAGAATTTCTCTTTCAAGGTCTTTGTTTCGGCTTACGAGGTGTTCCCATTCGTTGGAAATAATATTAAGGAAGGCTTTTACTTCTGCTACATCGTAGCCGCGAAGAGATTTTTCAAAGGTTTGTTGCTTGATCTCCAGTGCGGTAAGTTTCATAAAAATAAGAAGGCTGGTAAAGAGATTATTAGATGGACAAAGTTATCGCCATTACAGATGGTATTCAAGCAAAATGCGCTTTTAGTTGAAGGAGACTTTGCAAAACCGTCTTTATGCCCAATTTCTTCGTTATTTGGATTTTGAAATCCTCACTTATGTCCAATAAGCTGCGGTTTTAAAATCCTTTTGGCCTCGATTTTGGCCAAAATCCTGGTTTTGCAAAGCCTCCTTGAATATCCGCAAAGTTTTATTACAAAGCGAAAATCATAATAAATTTGAATACCTAAATAAGCATACAAATTACTCTGAACGCAAATGATTTTTCAATCGTCCCGTTTCTTCGGAAGTATCGCTTTTTCCAATGCTTTTGGTTGGTTTTGGCATCTCTAATTCGTTGTCTACGATGATGGTCTCTAAATTATTTAAGCGTTTTTCCATCATGTGTTGCCGTTGTTCTAATTCAATAAACTGTTCCTTGGGCAGCTCGGATTTGGAGCCGCTGCTTTTTCTCTCGATTAGAAATTGGATAAAGTTAACAATCTTATAAAAAATCAGACCTGTTAAACTGACACCACTCAAAATGGCTACAATGGCAACAATATCAACATTCATTTATAACCTCGATCTTTTTCGCTCCAGGATATTTTCAATTTCCTGCGCATGATTACTATTGTCGAAATCATTTGATTCTTTGCTAGCATAATGCGCATTTCTTTCAAAACCATCCGGGTCAGCTGCGGCAATAGCTTCCAAATTTTCGAGACGCTTTTTCATCCTCCTGAGTTCACTCTTTAGTTCTTCAACATCTTTTTCATTTCCGGAGCTCTTCATTTTTTGCAATTTGTAGTCGGACATGATACCGCCAATAGCGGGCACCATAACAGTAGCGATTACGGCAACGATTAAAAAAGTCCACAGACTCATAATAACAACCTCATATTAGATCAATGATTTCCGTTTGGCTACGGATATTCATCAGAAAGGTTAAGGTGTAGAGGTATTATTAGCAAATAAATAAAGCAGGTTTACCTACCGTGAACCAAAAATAGCTGTGCCTACTCTAACCATTGTTGAACCTTCCTCAATCGCTACTTCCAGATCATTTGTCATGCCCATGGAAAGATGCTTAAGGTTGATGTTTTCTGAGTTCATGTGTTGGTGCTGATCTCTGATTTCTCTGAGTAAACGGAATTCGCTTCGAACTACGTCTAAATCGTCGATGAAAGTGGCAATTCCCATCAAACCTTCTACGCGTACGTGCTTTAAATCCTGAGCATATTTGAGTAATGCTTCCAGTTCTTCAGGATCACAGCCGCTTTTTTGGTCTTCGTTGCTGATGTTAACCTGAATCAGAGTTTTTATAGTTCTGCCTACTTTTGACGCTCGTTTTTCGAGTTCTTTCAGCGCTTTGATTTTGGGAATGGAGTGAATCCAATCGACTCTTTCTACCAAATATTTGATTTTATTTGTCTGCAAAGTACCAATCATGTGCCAGATGACATCCTCACCTAATTCCGGCATTTTCTCTTGAAGTTCCTGCACTTTGTTTTCGCCAAAATGTAGCTGTCCGGCATCTTTAACCTCTGAAATTAAGTCTATAGGCTTGGTTTTGCTTACCGCAATTAGGGTAACATCGTTGCTGCTCCTGCCACAACTTTCACAGGCTTTGACGATGCGATTCTGAATTTCTTTGAGATTTTCAGCCGGAGAAAAGACACTCATTATTATTGGTTTATTTTGATGTTTCAGTTTTTTAAATAAAAACCTTATTTTTGGTTTCTTGATACAAATTGACCGTTCATATCATTCCATGCCCACAGTTTCGGTTCCGAACAGTTTGAATATAAGCCAGCGTTTCCAAAAAACGCAGCACCGCTTTTCTAAAGCGCTCCTAAAAAACCGAATATCATCAGAGAAGGAGCGCGGATAATGAAACCTACGGTTCGACAAATCTCAGCTTTCTTCGAAGAATGGGCTCCAAAGAGCACAAAGCTGGATTATGACAATGTCGGACTCATGGTGGGAGATGCACAGCAGGAAGTTGATCGAATTTTAACCTGTCTGGATTGCACCGAAGACGTAGTTGAAGAAGCAAAGCGTAAAAATATCTCCCTCATCGTTTCTCACCATCCCCTGATTTTCCAAAAACTCAGTTCCATAACAAACAAAACTCCCGAAGGCAGAATCATTCGTCAGCTTATTGCCAATGATATTTCACTGCTTTCCGTACATACAAATTTAGATGCAGCAAGAGACGGCGTTTCCGTTTTGCTGGCAGAAATATTAGGACTGAGTGATATAGCGCTATTACACAAAACCACTTCCTTTTTACAGGTCAGATTCAAAACCAAATTAGATACCAGCGCCTTTAACGATGTGCCGGGCTGTGTTTGGATGGATAAAACCGGAGATACTATTACTTCCGTAATCCCAGGCACTTCAAAAAAAGCCATAATTGGCACGCTCAAAAGTGAAGACGCTGATTTTGAGTGGATTTCAGACTCAGAGGTGCAATCATCAAATGCCATTCATGGATTTGGTGCGGTGGGCTCCTATCCACAACCTATGAGCCAGGATGAGTTTTTATCTAGAGTTTGTACCGAATTGGATACTCCCTCCCTGCATTTTTCCGGCTCTGCTGAAAAGATTTCAAAAGTGGCCGTATGCGGAGGCTCAGGATCGAAATTGATTCCTTTGGCTTTGGCATCCGGCGCTCAGGCTTTTGTAACCGCAGATATTACCTACCACAGTTTTTTTATCGATAAACCTGAATTTTTACTGGTTGATACCGGCCATTACGAGAACGAATTTCCAATTGTAGCCGAAATGGCGAGACGTCTTAGCGATACCTTTCCTGAACTGGATGTCTTCTCCACCGAGGTAAATACAAATCCGGTAAAACTTTTTATACACAAGAATAATCAATAACAGCCAAGCAACAACCACCTAAGCACAGATATGAAAGAAATACTACAAAACTTAGCCAATCTGCAGTATATCGATTCCAAAATTGATGAATTAAAGCGTATGAGAGGCGATTTACCGGAAGAGATTTTAGACATTGAAACCGATGTTTCACGTCTGGATGCTCATTTGAGCCGTACCAAAGCGGAATTGAAAGAACTCACTTTAGAAAAAAAGAATCTGGAGTTGGAGATTGAAGATTCCATCGGACTTGTTCAAAAGTACGAAGATCAGCAAATGACGGTTCGCAATAATCGTGAGTACGATGCTTTGACCAAAGAAATCGAAGCTCAAAAGCAGAAGATTGAAAATGCGAAATCCAGACTCGAAGAAATTGCCATGTTGCAGGATGAGTATGCTGCGAAGAAGGATGAGCTGGAATCAGAGCATGGGAAAGTGAAATCTTTGCTGGATGATAAAAAAGCCAATCTTGAAACCCTGGTTGCAAGCACCAAAAGCGAAGAAGAAGCTCTATTGGAAAAGCGTAAGATTGCGGAAGAGCAACTTGAGCAAAGATACCTCAGAAGCTATAACCGTTTGCGTAACGGATTAAACAATAGCCTTGCTGTTGTAGCAATGGATAAAGGTGCTGCTCTCGGAATGGCTTTGCCACCACAAACACAGGTAGAAGTTCGCAGAATGAATAAAATCATTGTTGATGAAAACAGTGGACGAATCGTTGTTGATGCGTCTTTGTTTGAAGAAGCTGCGAAA
This sequence comes from Balneolales bacterium, assembly GCA_007116685.1. Lineage (GTDB taxonomy): Bacteria > Bacteroidota > Rhodothermia > Balneolales > Natronogracilivirgulaceae > SKIC01. The sequence goes on along the minus strand of SKIC01000001.1, from coordinate 949 downwards.
AACTTTGACAATATGAAATAAGCGCTAATTCTATAGCGTTTAGGTCTGTAACAGGATTGCCGGGTAATCGCACCTCTTTAGAGGTGAGGAAAGTCCGAACACCTACAAGCGCCATGCTTCCTAACGGGAAGGGGATGCTTTGGCGACGAAGCATTCACAGAAAGTGCCACAGAAAATATACCGCCCCGACATTTTTGTTCGGAGTAAGGGTGAAATGGTGAGGTAAGAGCTCACCGCCTTGCTGGCAACAGTAAGGGCAGGGTAAACCTCATGGGGTGCAAGGCCAAGTAAGGTAGTGCGTTGCTTGTCGCTATACTGCCGGGTAGGCTGCAAGATTCTGCCAGTGATGTCAGAGCCAGATAAATGATTACCGTCCGCCTTGGCGGATACAGAATTCGGCTTACAGGCAATCCTGTTTTTTTGTTTATGGTGGTGGGATTTGGTTTGGGTGCTGTTTTGAAATATAATTAACTAATCGGCTCGAGTTTATAGATACGTCCATATTATGAAGCGGATTCCACATCTTCTCTTTGCAACGCTTCTCGGACATCATTAAGCCTGGTTGCGTCTTCAACACTCAGGTAGGGTGCCCACTAATCTTCGCTTTGAATCAAATCAACTTCCACTTCAGCCACATATCGGCCTGCATGAATATATTTTGTCTTTTTCTTTAGCATTTTATGTCTATTTAATTCTGTGCTTGGTGCCTCAGACACACTTTTGGGCAAGTACCGGTTTCGCTGAATCCAATACCTAACCGCGTATCCATCTAAATCAGCTAACAGCCAAAACCGAAACTTCTCCAACAACTAAAAAATGCGAAGCTCCTTAAATCTTAAACTGCCCTTTTACCTGGCGGTCTAACTCTCTTTGTTGGTCTTTTTTGGCGATGTCGCTGCGTTTGTCGTAGCTTTTCTTTCCTTTTGCTAATCCTAATTGCACTTTCGCC
>SKIC01000048.1 GCA_007116685.1 Balneolales bacterium | reverse complement strand
TCTGTTTCTAAGCCTCTGAAATCATAACGAGTTGCTACTTCCTTTAAAGTATTATTTACAGCGTTATCGATTTCTTGCGCGTCAATTTCATTTACGATATCAAAAGATGCCATTTATATTTTTTGTTTGGTGAATGGATATGAGAATATATTGATTATCAAGATGTTTTTGAATCCGGTTTCAAAATCTGAGAGTTTCTCACTGTTATTTAATTAATCTCACAATTTTCTTAATACTTAAAGCCTTACTTTTGGCGTCTGTAATTTTTCCACTACCTCATGAATAATCGCCTTTTACAGCTTCGCTTCAAAAGAGAAGCACGCCGCACATTAACAATTGGCCTACCCGTAATGGGAGCCCAATTGTTACAGGTGTCTATGATGTTTGTAGATACAGTTATGGCCGGGCGATATGGTTCAGAAGATTTGGCAGCGGTGGCTGTTGGTTCAAGTCTTTTTTTTCCGGTTTTCGTTTTTTTCGCCGGCACCTTGATGTCTTTGAGTCCCATTATTTCTCAACTTTTTGGTGCAAAAAACTTTGAAGACATCGGGAAAAATGTACGGCAAGCAATATGGCTCGGTCTATTGCTTTCTCTCCCGGCAATGCTACTTCTCAGAAATGCTACTCCACTGCTTATTCAAATTGGGATTGAACCAGAGCTAACCGAAATAGCCGCCGGTTATTTGAATGCCATATCATGGGGGATTCCTGCTGCTTTTTTCTATTCCATTTTTCGATATTTCTGCGAAGCTCTCGGTGACACCAAACCACCATTATTCGTTGCTCTCATTGGCTTAGGCTTCAATATCTTTTTCAATTATGCACTGATATATGGTCGTTTTGGTTTTCCTGAACTTGGGGCAGTAGGTACAGGCTGGGCTAGCGCTATTGTTTTCTGGGCCATGTTTTTAAGCATGTTTATCTATGTTTTCTTTAAAAAGAATTATCAGCGCTTCGAGCTTTTCTCACAACTTCGTCTGCCTGAAAAACGATATGTCGGTGAGATTGTGCGCATTGGTATCCCGATAGGAATTTCTGCAACGATGGAAGTTTCTATGTTTGCTGCTACCGCTTTACTGATTGGAACCCTGGGCGCAGAGATAATTGCCGCACATCAAATTGTAATAAATATTGCATCAATAACCTTTATGATCGCGTTCGGATTAGGAACTGCAATAACCGTACGAGTTGGACATTCTATTGGGCAAAACTCCCCACGTACTGCTCGTTTTGCCGGGTTCACTGGAATCGGATTGACCGCCGCAATGATGCTTATTCCCGCTATGTGTTTTTTACTTTTTCCAGAAACACTAATCGGCATTTATACCAACGATATTTCAGTTATAGAATTAGGCGTTCCCCTGATTTTTATGGCGGCAATTTTTCAGTTATCTGATGGATTACAAGTGGCGGGAAGTGGGGCCTTACGTGGCTTGAAAGATACCAAAATCCCCATGTTCGCTAACCTCGTTGCTTATTGGATAATTGGTCTGCCAATTGGATACTACCTGGGATTCATGATGGATTTTGGAGCGCCAGGTTTGTGGATAGGATTAATTGCCGGTTTAACTGCTGCCGCTGTTTTTCACACACTCAGATTTCATTTACTTTCAGGAAAACTCTGGAAAAACAAACTTACTGATCCACAACTAAACGGAACATCAACGTAATTTGAAATGTAATTTTCAAATTGTGGGTTATACTAAAAAATTAAACGCCCAATATGCCCGCATATATCCATCACATAGAAACCATTGTTCCGGAACAAGTTTTCACTCAAGAACAAACCCGGGATCTCATAAAAAAAAACGTCAATAGCGACAGAAGAGCTGTCCAAAGCATTATACATAGAGTTTACAGCCAATCTGAAATTGAAAAGCGCCATAGTGTTATCAAAGATTTCGAAGAAAATGACGATACACCTTTATTCTTTGATAAAAACGGGGACAAACTTGAAGCGCCATCAACAAAAAAAAGAAATGATACCTATACCAAAGAAGCCACACGGCTTTTTTGCAAGGTAGCCCGGCAAGCTTTAGAAAATGCCCAAGTGAGTCCCCAGGAAATAACACATGTAATTACCGTTTCCTGTACTGGATTTTTTGCTCCCGGCCCGGAATACTATATCGTTAAGGAATTGGGATTGAACCCTTCGACGGAAAGATATCACATCGGGTTTATGGGCTGTTTTGCGGCATTTCCTGCACTAAAAATGGCAGAGGCTTTTTGTAGGAATAACGAAAATGCCCACGTTCTGGTGGTTGCTTTAGAGCTATGTACCCTACACCTGCAATTCAATGCGGATATCGACACTATTTTGTCGGGATCTGTTTTTGCAGATGGCGGCGCGGCCGTTTTGATTAGTGGTAAAAAGCCTTCAAATAAGACCGCACTCAAAACGGATGGATTCCAAACAGGAATCACCCCAAAAGGTGAGAAGGACATGGCCTGGACTATTGGGGATGAAGGCTTCGACATGGTACTTACCACCTATGTTCCGGATATCATTGAAGAAAATATTCAACCAATGACGACCGAAGTTCTCGACAAATTCGGAAAATCCGTTGAGGATATTACATACTGGGCTGTTCATCCCGGTGGCAGAGCAATTGTGGACCGAATCCAAAATTCACTTTCTCTTACTGATAAAGATGTATCTGCTTCTCGAAAAGTCCTGAAAGATAATGGCAATATGAGTAGCGCTACTGTATTGTTTGTGATGAAGGAAATTCTACAAAACACGAACATAAAGCCGGGCGAGAAAATGTTAAGTATGGCTTTTGGCCCTGGATTAACAGTAGAAACCGGACTGTTTGAAGTTATCGGAGCATAGGTTTTTATGACTTTTTTTCTAAAAAACAGAAATCCCAATCTGGTGGAGGCTATGGACCAAAAAGATTGCGATGTCTCCAAGTTATTTGCCACCTACGATAACTTTCGCATAGTGAATCGGTTGCTTAGCAAGTGGCAGAAAATTTATCGTAAGCTGATAAAACCTCATCTCAAAAAAGATGGAGTGAACACAATTCTAGATATCGGATTTGGGGGTGGCGATATTTGCATATTATTAGCGAAACTTGCTCGTAAGGATGGTTTTTCAATAGAAATCACAGCTTGTGAAATGGATAAAAGAGCGATGGATTATATCGCCTTTGCCGGAATTGAAGATCAAAATATCACCTTTAAATTAGTCGATATTAAAACGCTTTTGGATTCTAAAGCAACCTTCGATTTTGTGATTTCAAACCATTTGATGCATCATTTAAGCGATGGCGAATTACAAGACATGATGAGTTTTGCCGGCCGACTGGCAAACAAGAGAGTTATTTTTAATGATATTGAGCGGTCGGATTTAGCAATACCATTATTCTGGCTAGCCACAGTCGCTTTTTTCAGAAATTCTTTCATAACAGAAGATGGTCTTATCTCTATTAAAAGAAGTTTTACCAGGAAAGAATTATCAAGATTTTGCTCTAAGGGTTGGCGGGCTCAAAGAATGTTTCCGTTTAGATTATTGCTCATTTACAATGCAAATCAAATACAGACTTAATGCATAAGGCCAATCAGCAATATGATTTTGTAATTTCGGGGGGCGGTCCGGTTGGGCTATTCCTTGGAATTTTACTCTCTCAAAATGATTTTTCTGTACAAATTTTAGAGAAACAAAAAGAGCTTCACTCCCATTCTAAATCCATCGGCATTCACCCTCCATCACTGGAATACTTTCAAAAAATGGGGTTGATAGATGAATTTCTACAGGCTGGACGTAGAATTGTAAAAGGTCATGCCTTTACTGGAGCGAATGAGAAAGTAGGAACTCTGGACTTCTCGACCTGCAAACCTCCTTTTAATTTTATCCTCGCAGTTCCACAGTTTAAAACGGAAATGATTCTTGAAAAAGCATTCCGTAAATGTAAGAATAGTCGTTTGCTTCGTGGTGCCGAGGTTTTAGATTTTAAGATTAAAGATGAGGTTCAGATTTCATATCTACTAGAGGAGCAAACGCACGATGTAAATTCTCGTTTTCTAATTGCAGCAGATGGTAAACACAGTCTTATTCGGAAAAAATGTGGTGTGGCATTCCATGGGAAACCATACAAATCCAGATACGCAATGGGAGATTTCGATGACACTACTCCGTTTGAGTTTGATGCGGCAATTTATGCTTGTAAGAAGGGTTTGGTAGAATGCTTCCCTCTGCCTAACGGAAAAAGAAGATGGGTGCTTCAATTACCTGAAGATTTGCCTGAAGTTGATATCCCTCAATTCACGAATTTAATTTCAAAATACACAGGTATTCATCCTGAGCCTGAAAGTAATGTGATGTTTTCGAATTTCCGGGCAGAGCAATTTTTATCCGAAAAACTGGTGCATAAGATTGTCATTATTCTTGGAGATGCCGCTCATATTGTGAGTCCTATTGGTGGGCAAGGTATGAATTTAGGCTGGATGGATGCTTGGGACTTAGTGCTACTTTTTAAGGATTACAATCAGCAAACCTTAGAACGTGATTTGACTAAGTTTGAAAAGAAAAGATTACAAGCGGCTAAAAAAGCTACCAAAAGAGCTGAATTTAACATGAGAGTAGGGCATAGAAATAGATTCGCTCTGATTCAAAAAATGATGCTCTGGGCTATATTAAACACACCAGCGAAACATATTATGGCTCGACGCTTCACCATGCGTGGCTTATAGATAACCCCGATAGGCTAAAAACGAGTAGCAAAGCCAAACGGGGTATCAATACTTAAAATCTGTAAAATGGAAGCAGGTGCAGCATTGGCTTGTACTAAAGAGGCGATTGCTGTTTGTTGTATAATCTGTCCTCGAATTAGATTACTGGTTTCTCTTGCAAAATCCACATCCTGAATCCTACTTCTTATAGCGCTATTCGTAATTATGGAACGAGACAGGAATTCTTCTCTGATACTCAATCTTGTCTGACTAACTCCTAAACTATTCACCGCTGATGCCAAAGTGGAAATGGCGGCGTCTATTTCTGTAAGAGCTGAAGAAGCTCCCGCTTGGGTAGAGACGTCAATGCCGTCGAGGTTTAACTCCGCTGCAGTAAAACCGGCTCCTCCCTGTGAAATTTCTACTGAAATTGCACTAGCAGTGCCCTCACCTACCTGAAAATTAGCATTAAAATTTCCATCTAAGAGAGCTTGATTCTGAAATTGCGTTTGAGCGACAATAGAATCGATTTCACCACGAAGTGTTTCTACTTCAAGCTGGATGAATCCTCTTTCCTCACTGCCCAGAGAACCATTAGCTGCCTGAGTGGCTTTGGTTTTTAAGGTTGTAACGATATCGATAAGCGAATTGAGAGAACTTTCCGCTATATCTAAAACCGATTTCGCATCTCCGGTATTTTGTAAGGCCTGCTCCAGACCAGCAACTCTTGATCGCAATTTTGCAGCTATAGAAAAACCGGCGGCATCATCTTCAGCACGGTTAATACGCAAACCGGTAGCAAGACGTAACTGCGACTGCGCAACCGTCCTGTTTATACGATTCAAACTTGCCAGCGATTGTTTTGCCAACAAATTTGTATTGATTCTGCCGAGATCTCCTAACGACATAACCTTATCAACCTGTAACTATTTCAAACCTATTATTTATTAATCAGATATACTAAAATACGACAAAGGTTGCAAGAAAACTTGCCTGTAAATCGGTAATATGGCATAAAAAAACCCTGATCTCGTGAGAAATCAGGGTTTAATTGCAAGTAGTGAAGCCTTAGCTTCTGTTTATTTGCGGTTTATTTTATTCGCTCAGAAAGCTTCTGAGAACTGTATGTAAAATACCACCGTTTCGATAATAATCAACCTCAACGGGTGTATCTATTCTACAAACGGCTTCAAAGTCAACTTTAGTACCATCTTCTTTTTCAGCGGTAACTTTAATCAGTTGCTTTGGTTTTACGTTATTATCAACATGGATAGAGAAATATTCTGATCCATCAAGACCTAAGCTATCTACCGTATCGCCTTTTTTGAATTCAAGAGGTAATACTCCCATACCCACAAGGTTTGATCTGTGAATACGCTCAAAAGATTCCGCTATAACAGCTTTTACTCCAAGCAAGTTGGTTCCTTTTGCAGCCCAGTCGCGAGAAGAACCGGTTCCGTATTCTTGTCCCGCCAATACAATCAGTGGAGTACCACTTTCCTGATATTTTTTGGAAGCATCAAAGATAAACTCAACTTCACCGGTTGGGAAATATTTAGTGTAACCACCTTCTGTACCCGGTGCTAATTGATTTTTCAATCGCACGTTTGCGAAGGTTCCACGGGTCATTACTCGGTCATTTCCTCGTCTTGAACCATAGGAGTTGAAATCAATTTTCTCAACTTCATTATCAATCAAATACTGACCAGCAGGAGTATCTGCTTTGATTGCACCAGCCGGAGAAATATGATCTGTTGTGATTGAGTTCCCAACTTTCACAAGCACTCTTGCCTTTTCAATTGGCTTGATTTCATCAACGTCTGTGCTCATATCAACAAAAAACGGAGGCTCCTGGATGTAGGTAGATTTCTCATCCCACTCATAGAGGTCTCCTCCCCCAACAGGGATGGCGTTCCATTCTTCGTTTGAATCGGCAATTCCGTGGTACATTTTATGGAACAATTCCGGGCGAACGGCATTGTCCAAATGCTCAAGGATTTCATCTGTCGTTGGCCAAATGTCTTTTAAATACACATCTTCGCCATCTTTTCCTTTGCCAAGAGGCTCATTTACTAAATCTTTGTCAACTGTACCTGCAAGTGCATAAGCAACTACCAATGGAGGTGATGCCAAATAATTAGCCTTTACATTTTGGTGAATACGACCTTCGAAGTTTCTGTTTCCGGAAAGCACACCGGCTACAATCAAATCGCCTTCCTCAATAGCTTTATCAACGGCTTCAGGAAGTGGACCTGAGTTACCAATACATGTTGTACATCCGTAACCAACAAGGTTAAATCCTAACTGATTCAAATATGGAGTCAGACCTGATTCTTCCAAATACTCAGTAACTACTCTTGAACCCGGTGCTAAAGAAGTTTTGACGTATGGAGGAACTTTAAGACCTTTTTCTACAGCTTTTTTAGCAACGATACCGGCACCTAACATCACAGACGGGTTGGAAGTATTTGTACAGCTTGTGATAGCAGCAATAACTACATCACCGTGCTTCATATCGATTTCCTGACCATTTTTGAAAGTACCTTTTGCGGCTAACTTTTCCTGTGTAAGCGAAAAGCCACGTGTAGGCTCTGTAGAAACTAAAGAGTCTTCAAAGTCTTTTTTCAGATCATCCAGTGTGATTCTATCCTGCGGTCGTTTTGGTCCTGCAAGTGAAGTTTTCACCGTTGAAAGATCCAGGCTCAAGGTATCGGCAAACATCGGCTCTTCCATGCCATCTTCACGGAAAACACCCTGGGCTTTGGTGTAATTTTCAACCATCTGCACCAGTTTCTCATCACGACCTGTTCTTGACATATAGCGAAGTGATTCTTTATCAATCGGGAAGAAACCAACTGTGGCACCGTATTCGGGAGCCATATTTGCGATAGTTGCTCTATCCGGCAGGCTCATATTGGTTAAACCATCGCCATAGAACTCAACAAATTTTCCAACCACGCCTTTTTTACGCAGCATCTGAGTAACGGTCAAAGTTAAATCCGTAGCAGTAACACCTTCATTAAGCTGTCCGGTAATTTTAAAACCTACCACTTCAGGAATAAGCATATAAATAGGCTGACCTAGCATAACAGCCTCTGCTTCAATTCCTCCAACACCCCAACCAACAATACCAAGACCGTTAATCATAGTTGTGTGAGAATCGGTACCAACCAAGGTGTCAGGGTAGGCTACTGTTTTACCATGCATTTCTTTGGTATATACACCCTTAGCCAAATATTCGAGGTTCACCTGATGGACGATGCCACGAGCAGGAGGAACAACTCCGAAATTATCAAAAGCTTTTTGGCCCCATCTTAAGAACTCATAGCGCTCTCTGTTGCGCTCAAACTCGATTTTTGCATTATGCATGAATGCGTATTCCTGACCAAAAGTATCAACCTGTACGGAGTGGTCAATTACTAAATCAACAGGAACTTGAGGGTTAATTTTCTTTGGATCTCCGCCCATTCTCTTCATAGCCGAGCGTAAGGCTGCAAGATCTACTACTGCAGGAACTCCTGTAAAATCCTGAAGTACAACTCTTGATGGTTTAAACGGAATTTCTGTATCCGTTTTCATCATAGGATCATATTTCAGGATGTTCTCTACATCTTCATCCGTAACCACATAACCATCGCGTTCACGAAGTACGGCTTCTAAAAGAATTTTAATGGTAAAAGGCATACGCTTTATGGAGGTATACCCCATATTTGTTAGTTCGGGCAAACTAAATAAATGCGCTGTGCCCGATCCTGTATCGAAAGGCTTAAGCGTAGCCGAAAATTTGGAAGCTGACTTACTCATAACTAATAACCTTAATGTGTTTGAGTGTGATTAAATAATTTTAAACTGAATACCGCATGCATAAACTGACAGACCTATAAAATAATAGATTGCGGGGAGAATTTCTTCTTTGGTTCTTAATAAATACAAAGCATTTCAAGTAATTAACATTCATCCTGGAAAACGTAAGTAAGTATAAATTGAAGCCACATTTACATACCACAAAGCCATCAGATGAGTTGTATATTCTAAATCCGAAAAGAAATAAGTACTACCTGTATTAGAAATGAGATTAATTAGCCTTTTATTTATCCCTTTGTTGATTTGGTCTTGCCAAAGTGAACAACCAAAAACCACATCTGATTACGCGCCTGAAGACGCTTATTATGTGCCAAATATTGAAATACCTGGCTTAGGAGTTGATCACCATCGGGTTGCCACCGTTTTATATCAACAAGGCGTAAACTACAATCTGGTTTATACAGTAGAAGATAGGAGTGAAATCAGAGGCAAAATCTCCCGTCTATCTGATATAAACTACGATTTGGCGACCGAACTGGACACCATGGTGGCATTCAGTATCCATGCGCTTAGAAGCACATTATATAGTCGGCTTGCCAAAGACTATTCGGAGTATCAAAAAAATGTGGAAGAGGATTTATTGAAAGCTATTTCTCTAATCGATGGAAAAGAAAAGTTCAGAAAAGACATAGCCTTTGAAAAACTCGCTTTAGGCAGCAACTACTTTTTGATGAACGAGATTGAGAAAGCCGAGGAAATAATGAAAGAGCTCATTGAGAACTTTCAGGATGTTTCAATTCAGGGTGAGCCAATGTACATCTCCCGAAGTAGTCTAATTACCTACTTTCAGATGATGTCTGCACTATCAGCTCAGGAGAACTCAGAACGCTATGTGATGTGGGGAGCTGACTATTTGGAAAGTATCTCTGCTGATAATGATAATGAACTAGGTATTCAGGCTGATAACATGCTATTTCGTTTTTATAACTTTATGGGCAACCCAGACAGAGCAGCGGAAATCGGCAGAAGATTAGAAATGCGGGCAAATTCTTGAGCCTCAAACCTGAGAAGTGTTTAATACTGTTGGTAATTATTGCCTGAACTAAAAAAAAACCTTATATTTCCCGACTTCACAAAAATCCATAGTAAACAATCTCAGAACCGTGGAAACCAATAGCTTTAAAACTTTTTCCGCAAAACCCAGTAATATTTCAAAAAAGTGGGTTTTGATCGATGCTGAGGGGCAACCCTTAGGACGGCTCTGCAGTCATGTTGCTTCCATTTTGAAGGGCAAAACAAAACCAGAGTATACTCCTCACATGGATACTGGTGACAATGTCATCATTATCAATGCTGAGAAAGTATCGCTTTCAGGAAATAAACTAACAGACAAGCAGTATTTCCGTCACACCGGATATCCGGGTGGAGAGCGATTCACAACTCCAGAAGAGATGCTTGAAAAAAAACCTACCTTTGTAGTTACTAATGCTGTAAAAGGTATGTTGCCCAAAAACAAATTGGGGCGCAAGCTGCTCACCAATTTGCGAGTATTCGCAGGGCCGGTTCATAACATGGCCGCTCAGAAACCAGAAAAAATCGAACTTTAATTTTACATGGCACAATCTAACTTCGTTGGACGACGCAAAACTTCTACTGCCAGGGTGTATATTCAGCCAGGCAAAGGAAATATGCTGATCAACAACAAACCGCTTGACGAATATCTCAAGTTAGACACCCACCGTGAACTCGTACTTCTTCCGCTCAAACTTACCGAGCGTGCAGAAAGTTACGATATCAAAGTAACCGTTCGCGGCGGTGGTATAACCGGACAAGCCGAAGCTATCATGCTCGGTATTTCAAGAGCTCTCGACGGATTGGAGCCGGAACTTCACTCTGCTTTAAAGTCCAAAGGCCTTCTTACACGTGACGACCGTATGGTTGAGCGTAAGAAGTACGGACAACCTAAAGCTCGCAAGAAGTTTCAGTTCTCCAAGAGATAATCGCTCTTACAACCAAATCACACATATGCAGCGACTCTTGGCCGGGTGTTACGAAATTTTTCGTAATTGGCTTTCGAGAAAGACCTGCATAGAGGAAATTAACTCAAACATTACAAGGACATTTTTATGCCACAGGCAGCCTCAATTGAAGAACTGCTAAAGGTTGGTGCGCATTTTGGCCACCTAACCCGCAGATGGAATCCCAAAATGAAGGAATTTATCTTCATGAATCGTAACGGGATTCACATTATTGACCTCAACAAAACCCGCACTTATCTGCAAGAGTCTCTCGACGAGATTGCAAAAGTTGCCCGCAGCGGGAAGAAAGTATTGTTCGTAGGTACGAAAAAACAAGCTCAGGAAATTATTCGTAAAGAAGCTGAGCGTTGTGATATGCCTTACGTTACTGACCGTTGGTTAGGCGGAATGCTCACCAACTTCGTAACCATCCGTAAAAGCATCTCTCGTATGGACGAGATTGAAACCATGCAAAGAGATGGTACTTACGAGAACATCACGAAAAAAGAGCGTTTGATGCTTGATCGTGAAAAAGGCAAGTTGGAAAAAGTTTTAGCCGGTATCTCTAAAATGAATCGCCTTCCAGGTGCTTTGTTTATCGTTGATATCGTGAAAGAAAAAATTGCTATTAACGAAGCTCTCAAACTCAATATCCCCATCTTTGCTATTGTGGATACTAACTGTGATCCCGATGTACCGGATTACATTATCCCTGCAAATGATGATGCTGCAAAAGCAATCCAATTGATTACTTCTAATGTTGCTGATGCAATTATTGAAGGTAATGCAGAGCGTGAAGCGCATCAGGAAGAGCAACTCGCTCTTGATGCCATCGAAAAACAAGATGCAGAAGCTGATGCTGTTGCCGAAGCCGAAGTTAAAACTGTTCGCAGAAAGCGCACCAAGCGTAAAACTGCCCCCAAAAAAGACGAAGCTAAAGCAACCGATGCTACAGAAAAAAGTGAAGAAGTAGCAAAAGAAGCTCCTAAGGCGGCTGAGGAAAAACCAGCAAAAGCCAAAAAGGCTGAAAAAGCTGATTCTAAAGACTCCGCTGAAGACAAAGCAGAGTAATCTAACCCGACACTTTTTAAAATTATTAAACAATGAGTATTTCAGCAGCAGACGTAAAGAAGCTCCGTGACATGACCGGAGCTGGTATGATGGACTGCAAGAAAGCACTCTCAGAAGCAAATGGTGACTTTGATGCTGCCGTTGAATTTCTGAGAAAAAAAGGTCAGCAAGTTTCTGAAAAACGCGCTGATCGTGATGCTAAAGAAGGTACTATCGTTATCAAAATTTCTGATGACAACAAAAAAGCAGTAGCACTTGAACTTAATTGTGAAACTGACTTCGTTGCCAAAAACGACGAGTTTGTTGCCAATGCTACTGAGTTTGCTTCTATCGTTTTCGATAACGACGTAGCCGACCTTGCATCCTTGAAATCAACTTCTATGGGAAGCATCACTGTTGGTGAGCGTCTGGAAGAATTGGTTGGTAAAATCGGTGAAAAAATCGATATCAGCCGTTTCGAGACTCTTACTACTGATGGTGAAATCATCCCTTACATCCACCCCGGTAATCAATTAGCCGTATTAGTGGAGTTCAATGGTTCTGTTGAGAACAAAGACCTCGGTAAAGATGTAGCGATGCAAATTGCAGCTATGAAGCCAATCGCCGTTAATAGAGATGCCGTTGATGCTTCCGTTGTTGAAAAAGAACTTGAAATCGCTAAAGAACAATTAATCAACGAAGGTAAGCCTGCAGAAATCGCTGAAAAAGCAGCTCAAGGTAAACTTCGCAGATTCTATGAGGAAAGCGTTCTTTTAGAACAAAAATTTGTAAAAGACGGAAGCGTGACCGTTTCAGAGCATTTGAAAAACAATGATGCTCCGGAAGTTGTCAACTTTCTACGCTTGCAGCTTGGTGAACACAACTAAGCAACACTATCTTAAGGCTATCTGATTTTTTCAGATAGCCTTTTTTTTTATTCCATTTTGAGATCATTCTGATATGAAGCACTACAAAAGACTTTTATTAAAACTTAGTGGCGAATCACTACTTGGGAAACAAGGTCATGGTATCGATGCTGAAGTCCTGAGCCGTTATGCCAAAGAAATCAAGGACACTCAAGGCGAGGGCGTAGAAATTGCCATCGTTATTGGTGGAGGAAATATTTTTAGAGGTGTAAAAGGTGCTACAGAGGGTATGGATCGTGTCCAAGGTGATTACATGGGCATGATGGCTACCATGATAAATAGTATGGCCTTACAGGATTCTCTTGAGCAAATTGAAGTTCAAACCCGATTGATGTCTGCTATTAGAATGGAACAATTAGCTGAGCCTTATATCAGACGCAGAGCAGTTCGTCACCTTGAAAAAGGTAGAGTGGTCATTTTTGGTGCCGGAACCGGAAATCCCTATTTCACTACAGATACTGCCGCTTCGCTTAGAGCCATTGAAATAGAGGCCGACGTTATCTTGAAAGGAACAAGAGTAGATGGGATTTTTGATTCTGATCCCGAAAAGAATCCTGATGCCGTAAAATTCGATAAAATTACCGGAGATGAAATTCTAAGCAGGCGTTTGTCTGTAATGGACCTCACTGCATTCACACTTTGCCGTGATAATAAGACTCCGATTATAGTTTTCAATATGGATAAGCCCGGCAATCTCAAAAAAGTTGTACAAATGGAAGATGTTGGCACTACGGTAGTTTGGGAGTAGAAAACTATGTTATCTTAATCTTTCTTGTTACATTTAACCTCTCTAAAAACGTAAACAATCAGAGTATTAAGGTATGATTCCTGAACTTGAACCCATTTTTGAAGTCGCCAAAGAAGAGATGGAACTCTCTGTTGAGTTTCTAAAAAAAGAATTCTCTCATATCCGCGCAGGAAAAGCGACACCCGCACTTTTAGACGGTATAAAAGTTGATTATTACGGTGCTCAAACTCCCCTTATTCAATTAGCTAATATTTCAGCACCTGAAGCCAGACTACTTACCGTTGAACCTTTCGACAAGTCAACCGTTGGCGATATAGAAAAAGCCATAATGGCTTCCGGATTAGGTCTAAATCCTAATAACGACGGGCGATTAATTCGTATCCCTCTACCTATCTTATCTGAAGAACGAAGAAAAGAATTGGTGAAGGTGGCTAAAGACACCGCTGAGCAAGCTCGTGTAAGTATTCGTAATGCTCGCCGTGATGCCAACGATGAAATCAAGAAAACCGTTAAAGACGAATCTTTACCGGAAGATTCCAGATATGCTGCAGAGGAAGAAGTTCAGCAGCTAACAGACGATTATATCAAAAAAGTGGAAGAAGCCTTATCCGCTAAAGAAAAAGAGATTCTTACGGTATAAGCCGGTAGAAAGACCGTATGTATCTGTCTGAACTGGAACTCCAGGGATTTAAAAGCTTTGCCCAAAAAACCAAGGTAAGGTTTGACGATGGTATAACCGCTATCGTAGGACCCAATGGTTGTGGGAAGTCTAATATTGTTGATGCCTTGAGATGGTCTTTAGGAGAGCAACGACCATCTCAATTGCGTTCTGCTAATATGAGTAATGTGATTTTCAACGGTACTGCCAAACGAAAATCACTGGGTATGGCAGAAGTTTCTCTTACTATCATCAATAATAGAAATGTACTTCCTACGGAATTCTCAGAAGTAACTATCACCCGTCGCTTATATAGATCAGGCGAGAGTGAGTATCTGCTGAATAAAGCACCATGCCGCCTAAAAGACATCGTTGATCTTTTTATGGACACAGGTATGGGCTCCAATGCTTATTCGGTTATTGAATTGAAAATGGTTGAGGAAATCCTCAACGATAAAAATAACGACCGTCGTAAGTTATTTGAGGAAGCTTCCGGGATTACCAAATACAAAGAGCGAAAAAAGCAGACTTTACGAAAGTTGAATGAAACACACGCTGATATGCAGCGTGTTGAAGATCTTTTGATGGAGGTCAGAAAGAAAACACATTCCCTGCAGGTTCAGGCAAAAAAAGCTGAAAGAGCCAAAAATTACGAAGCAGATTTACGGAAACTGGATTTAGCTGTTTCTAAAGCGGAGTACGACCGATACCGATCTGAATTAGAGCCTCTCAAAGAAAAAATCGTACAAGCCTCCACCGCAAAGGAAGCACTCATTCGTAAACTCTCGGAGTTAGAATTAGCTGAAAAACAAGCTAATCAACAACTTTTTGAGAAAGAAAGAACTCAAAATGAGGCCCAAAAAGAAGTAGCTCGCATCTCAAGTAAGATTCAGCAATTGGAAACCGATATCAGAATTCATCGTGAGCGGATAAAAAACGAAGAGTCCACTATTCGCCAGTACGAAGAAGATATTATTGAAGCTGAAAAAGAGATCAAAGAGCTCCGAAGAGATGGCAAAGATGCCGAGCTAATGCTTGCTGAAGCTAGTAAACAGCTAAATGAAATCTCTGTTACTCTAAAGGATGCTGAGCAAGCATATCAGAAAATACAGAAAGAAACATCCACACTACAGAGTAATGTTCAGGATGCTAATAAAACGCATCAGGACATTACCAGACAATTAAATGAGCTTCAGAACAAACGTGTACGTCTTGAAGCACGTATACAAAATGCGGAAGAGCAGCAAGTAAGTTTAGAATCAGAGCGTGAGAATTTACACCAGCAATTGGACCAACAAGGTTCTGCTCTTCCTGATTTTGAAGCTCTTTTAGCGAAGCAAAATGCCCTCCAGCAAGATGCAGAAAATAAACTGGAACAAGGGCGAAAACGCAGAGACGAGCTTTTAGAATTACAGGATGAATGCAAAGACAAAATTCGCAAACTTTTATCCAAGACGGACTCTCTGCAAGCCGAAATTAAGTTACTCGAAGCGCTAAGTGCTTCAAACGAAGCTTTTCCCGAAAGTGTCCGTTATTTAAAAGAAGAAAAAGGCGATATACTTGCTATTTCTGATGTATTTACCACCTCAGAAACCTATGCAGTGGCACTGGAATCAGCTCTCGGAGATGCTGTAAATTATTTAATCGTAAACACTCGTGATGAAGCCGATACGCTAACCAAATACCTGAAGTCTGACCAAAAAGGAAAAGCTACTTTTGTTCCTTTAGATATTCTGAGCGATATCCACGAGGTTTTACCTAACTCGCTTTACCATCATGTTTCTTGCGAAGGTAAATTTGACATTCTGAAAAAAGTATTACTCGGTAACATAATCGTCTGCGATACCATAGATGATGCCTGGTCTGATTTTCAGCCCGGAAAAGTTCACGTTACTACTCAAGGTGATGTTGTAACTGCTCAGGGCTTTATTAAAAGTGGAAGTAAACTCAATAACGAAGGTTTGCGCGTTGGATTAAAAGAAAAAATCAACAAGCTACATTTCGATGTTGAGAAAAATCAGGTTGCCGTTGAAGAAGCTGAAGAATCCCTTGAAAAACTAAAAGAGCAATATGACTTGATTAATCTTCAGAACTTAAATAATGCACTTCGTGAGGCAACACAAACTGCTAATAAATTAGAGCAGGAAAAGATGTCGTCTGAATCGAAGAAAATGATGTTAAATCAACGATTGAATGACATTACCCAGCGCTTTAACGATCTAAAAGAGCAGATTTCTGCTTCTAAGGCAAGCATTGAAGAAACGCAGCCACAGGCACAGGATTTAGAGGAAAAACTGGAAGAAACGCTGCGCCAGGAAGTTGATTTACGTTCAAAAGCCAAGGAGTCCGTTGAAAGCAGAGACCGTGCTCTTAACCGATTTAATGATATCAAACTTAAACATCAGCAGATTCAAAATGAGGTTTCGAATTTTCAGAGGGATGTTAAACGAGCTGAAGAAGGTATACAGCAGGTAAAAAACAGATTACAACTTCGTGCTGAAACTGCGCAGCAAGGGAAAGACCGTATTCTTCAGTACCGCGAATTGATTCAGGAGTTTACAGAGACACTATCTGCATCCCAGGAAGAAAAAGCCAAAGCCGACCAACTTCTGGAGCAAGCAGAGGAAGCAGCAGCAAAACAACGTGGGCGAATCAATCACCTTGAAACAGAGTTGAAAGCTGCAAGGCAGAAAAAAGACGTAAATACAGATTTATTACACAGCCTTGATAAGCAACTCACGGAAATAGAAGCCGAATCAAAACGATATACCGATCATGTTTGGGAAGAATATGGCCTGCTCATGAATCAGGTTGAGGAGGTTCTTCCGGATGATACTGACCTCTCGACGGCTCGTGAAACGATTTACAGCCTCAAACAACGTCTTAAAAATATCGGTCAGGTAAACGAACTGGCAATAGAAGAATTCGAAGAGGAAAAGAAGAGACTTGATCATACCGAAGAACAATTGGGTGATTTGCGTGAAGCCGAGGAACGTTTACAAGAAACCATTCGGGAAATCAACGAAACTGCACAAGAGCGGTTTTTAACTACTTTCGAAGATATCAGAACTAACTTTAAAACGGTTTTTAATACGCTTTTTGAAGAAAATGATCATTGTGATTTGATTCTGCAAAAGAACGAAGAAGACCCTTTGGAATCCAAGATTGATATCATCGCTAACCCTCGCGGTAAGCGCCCGAGTGTGATAGAACAACTTTCAGGTGGTGAAAAAACCTTAACTGCTATCGCCCTGCTTTTTGCGATTTATCTGGTTAAGCCCTCTCCATTTTGTATTCTCGATGAGGTTGATGCGCCACTTGATGACGCTAATATTGAACGTTTTGCTAAATTGTTACGTCAGTTTAGTAATGACACGCAGTTCATCGTTATTACCCACAACAAAAACACGATGGAAAAAGCTGAAATGATGTATGGCGTTACCATGCCGGAACCCGGAGTTAGTAAATTGGTAGGAGTTCGTCTCGATGATATAACAACAGCGTAATCGTAAAATGTACTAACAAGGAACGCTATTTATCATTTTTGCCCTCTTTATAATTCTATTTTCTCATAAAAGACTTTTAAACATCCCGAAAGTAACTCATGGCAAAAAAATTTGATATCCCGGATATATATCACTCCCGGATTATAAAAAAGATTAAGTTCGCCAGACAAATCACTGATCCCAGGAAAAAGGATCTGGCTCCTGTTGAAGTCAATTTTGGTGACGTTACTTTCCTGGTGCCCAGACATTTCGGCTTTTGCTATGGGGTTGAAAACGCCATCGATATCGCATACCGTACCGTTGAAGAAAACCCCGGGAAACGCATTTTCCTACTTAGCGAAATGATTCACAATCCAACAGTAAATCAGGATTTATTGAATCGTGGCGTACAATTTTTGTTCGATACCGATGGTACTGTACGAATCCCGATAGATTCTTTAGAATCTGATGACATAGTAATTGTGCCGGCTTTTGGTACCACTGTAGAAATCCAGAATCAATTGGCTGATAGAGGAATCGATCCTTACCAGTACAACACCACCTGCCCTTTTGTAGAAAAAGTCTGGAAACGTGGAAAACAATTAGGAAACAAAGGAAATACGCTGGTCATCCATGGAAAATATCAGCATGAAGAAACGAGAGCGACATTTTCACATACAGCGCAGCACGCACCTTGTATCGTAGTTCTGAATCCCAAAGAAGCTCATCTTCTGGCTGATTATATGCTGGGTAAAAAGAGCATGGATACATTTGCAGATGATTTCAAGCACAAGTGTACTCCCGGTTTTGATCCACAAAATGACCTTAAAAAATTCGGAGTTATAAACCAGACAACCATGCTGGCTACCGAAACCAAAGAAATCATGCAGATTATGCGTGAAGCTGCGATTGAAAAGTTTGGAGAGGCCGAAATAGAACAACACTTTGCGGATACATCAGACACGCTGTGTTATGCCACAAACGAGAATCAATCTGCTACACTCTCATTGCTCGATTGTAAAGCTGATCTTGCTTTGGTTGTTGGTGGGTATAATTCATCGAATACCATGCACCTTGTTGAATTACTGGAATCAAAGTATCCTACCTATCATATTCGGGATGCGGCCGAGATGATAACTCCATCTGAAATCAGGCACTTTAATCAGTGGGATAAGAAAATCCATACCAGTGAAGACTGGCTGACTGTTGCCGACGCTCCGTTACGCATTGTAATAACCTCAGGGGCTTCCTGCCCGGATGCTTTGGTTGATGAAGTTATCCTGAGGGTTTTGGACTGGTTTCCGAATGTGCGTGATGTTGAGGAAGTTCTGGCTGAGTTTGATGTGCCCGAAAACAATTAATCTCTGATTACCTCATAATACGAAACGCGCCGCGGCTGATAAGATCGTAGTTTTAGATTCAGTTCATCGGTTGTGGGAGCAATAATTGGCGAAATAAATCCTGTAGTATCGGCTGCCAGGTCTGCGTATGGCACAAAAGCTTTATACGGCACAATTTCCTGAGCAGGAGCATATTCCTCAAGTGGCACATCGTATTTGATGGAAATCACAGAAGGATTAAATCGTACTTCACGGTTTTCAGGTAAACCTTCAGCCCTGATAAATACTCTGATTTCGCCTTCTGTGTATTCAGAAACATCAGCCTGGAAAACTACTCTGTTTGTATTCAGATGAATAATATCCGGTCCGCGCTCCAGTTCCATATCTACAAACAAATTATCTTTTACATCAGACAATTCTATAGTTCTTGTTCGCCATTCAGTAATATTCTGAACCCGAGATGCGGCACCGGTAATACGAACGCTATCCGGTATTAATCTGGGGCTGCCAACAAAATCGAATTGAGAGCGGAAATCAACCGAAACTCTTGGTATCACAGGTACCATTTTGGACACTCGTTCTTCAATATTGAGATTCAATAAACCGGGTTGCACTTTTTGGATGACTACATCCTGCTGAGAGCCAATATTTTCCTGCACAATTTCAGCCAGATTACTCACCCCATCAGAAGCGTCTACAAGTACCGCAGGTGGGTTATTGTAGATGTTGAGTAATTTCCACCCTTCTCCAAAAATAGAAACTGTAGTGTAAGCGGGAGGCTCATCAGCCAATGAGACATCATCTGCTAATTGAGCTATTTCTATAGGAATACGGACATTTAGCGTGTAATCCCGCCCCAAATTCACCAACAACCAAAGCGACACAGCTATAACATAAGCCACGATAAAGACTATGACTTTCTCAGCGCGTGGGAAGTTGGCCTTACCACCTTGCTTAACTGGTTCTTTTTTCTTTTTGGATTCGGCCATGTTCTAGGAGGTCACAATAATTTCTTTAATAATATCTTCTTTAACCCTGCGGTTTAATTTCTGTGTGATGCTGAAACGTTGCATGTGGATTTCATGGCGCCATGCCGGATTTTTCACTCTCACATAGAGCGTATCGCCCTTAAAATGGATATCTTCAGCCTGAGCTGCCACAGCAGACCCAACAACCTCAGGCCAGGCAGACAAAATCATCCCCCGCTTCATTGATTTCCGATATGGAGTTTTCTCAATGAATTCTTCGATGAGAGTACCTAAGGCTTGTGGCTTTCGTTTATACATTTTTTCAAAATACAAAAGTTGGATGAAAATATGCTGTGATTGCTAAAATGAATCTGAATATCAGAAACTTTGGCACTAATCAATTCCGTATTTTCTTCAAGAACGTTTACAAAACTCAAATATGACTTACCTCTCCGTAGAAAACATCTCTAAAAGTTTCGGACTTAAACCGCTGTTCAACAATCTGACTTTTGGTATAAACAAGGGCGACAAAATTGCTCTGGTAGCTCCAAATGGAACAGGAAAATCTACTTTGCTTAAAGTATTGGCAGACAAAGAACCTCCTGACGAAGGGGAAGTAATGACCAAAAACGGCTTGCGAATTGCGTTTTTAGAGCAAGAGCCCGAATTAGAT
This sequence comes from Balneolales bacterium, assembly GCA_007116685.1. GTDB lineage: Bacteria > Bacteroidota > Rhodothermia > Balneolales > Natronogracilivirgulaceae > SKIC01. The sequence continues at coordinate 16,425 of SKIC01000048.1, read as the reverse complement.
AACGAACTAAGTATTGAAGCATTTATAACACGTGGTCATAGCGAGTTGGCAAAAGTGATTCGGAATTACGAAGAGGCTGTAAAAGCACAGGCTGAAAATTTTAATGCTGATACACAAAGACGGTTTGAGTCAGCTATGGCTGCTATGGATGCAAATGATGCCTGGGATTACGAGCAAAACATGAAGCAGATTCTTGCCAAATTAGACATTCACGACCTTGGACAGAATATCGGTTCACTCTCCGGAGGGGAAAGAAAACGTGTTGCTCTCGCTTTTGTACTTTTGGAGCAGGCTGACTTGCTGCTACTTGATGAGCCCACAAACCACTTAGACCTGGATATGATTGAATGGCTGGAAAACTATCTGGCCAAGAATAATATCACCCTTTTCATGGTAACGCACGATAGATACTTTCTGGACCGTGTATGCAATCATATTCTGGAAATTGACGAAGGTAAATTATATCACCATAAAGGAAATTACGCCTACTATTTACAGAAAAAAGCCGAGCGCAAAGAAGTAGAGCAAACTCAAACAGACAAGGCCGGTCAATTACTAAAAAAAGAACTGGAGTGGATGCGACGCTCTCCTAAAGCCCGAACTACAAAGTCAAAATCCAGAATAGCTGCTTTCTATGAAACCGAAGAGAAAGCAAAAAAACGATCTGATGATCCCGATTTGCGCCTTGAAGTTAGTATGCAGCGCATGGGAAATAAGATAGTTGAGGCAAAAAAATTAGAGAAAAAGTACGGCGACCGTGTCATTTTGGATGATTTCTCTTACGCCTTCAGTAAGGGAGAGCGAATTGGAATAATCGGGAAAAACGGCGTTGGGAAAAGTACGTTCTTGAATATTCTAACCGGAAAAGAAAAACCCGATTCTGGGGAAGTTGAAACGGGAACAACCATTGCCTTTGGGCATTTTGAGCAAAAAGGAATTCAAATAGATGGCGATAAACGGGTAATAGATGTCTTGAAAGATATTGCCAGTGTGATTCAACTCGCTGATGGCTCCAGAATTTCTGCCTCACAATTTTTAGAGCATTTCATGTTCACGCCAAAAATGCAGTACACACCGGTTGAAAAACTTAGTGGTGGCGAACGCCGCCGTTTAGCCTTGATGATGGTTCTTATTCAAAATCCCAACTTTTTGATTTTGGATGAGCCCACTAATGACCTCGATTTACCAACCATGCAAAGATTAGAAGAGTTTTTACTTGGTTTTGGTGGATGCTTAATCATTGTGTCTCACGATCGCTTTTTTATGGACAAACTCGTTCAGCATTACTTCGTTTTTGAAGGGGATGGGCAGATTTGGGATCATAACGGTACGTACCTGGAATACAGAGCTCTTTTAGAAGAAAGAGAGGCAGCAGAAAAAAGCTCAGTACCCAAAGAAAAACCGTTTAAAGACGAACAAGCTACTCAAAAGAAAACTTCAAATGGGCTTAGTTATAAAGAGCAAAAAGAATACTCTGCCATTGAAAAGGAAATTAGTAAACTGGAAGAAACTAAGAGCGTGATCGAGCAAAAAATGAGTTCCGGAGAACTAGAGCTTTCTGATTTACAGAACGCATCAGAAGAGTATGCCAAAATCGAGCAGGATATTGAAGAAAAAACGCTTAGATGGATGGAGTTAGCCGAAAAATTAGAAAGCTGATTTATCGGTTTCTATAATTCTGTGATTTCCAGTCTTTTAATTGCTCTAAGCGGCCCCGGACAAACATCCTGATGGCAGGCATAACAAGATTGGATAATTATATTGAATTGCTTTTCAGGAGCATCTGACTTGAAGATTTCTTCGTACATATCGTCAAAAATTTCGAAATAGGCTTGATATACAGAGACATCATCTACGAATTCCGAGTTAGGTAGCCCGGCAAATCGCGTAAATTCGCGCCTTTGCATTGGCTCTCCATTATCATAGGCTTCACGCAATCTGACCACATCAGACATTCTTTCCTGCATGGCTTCGCGTAAATCTTGAGCAGGTTCATATCTTTCAGAGCTACAACTTTGAATCAAAAAAAATGAAGAGAGTAAAATTAATAAGCTGGGTAATGTAAACTTCATTCTGATTCTCTTACTGCATCAAAACACTATTTGCCTCAAAAAGGTATTCTACTTTGGGCTCAACAATGGCAAGGATTTCTTCCTCGCTGGCATTGTTATCTTCTGCGTAATGGCGTAGTTCGTCAACACTGGTTACTTTCTTCAATCCCACACCTTCGGCAATAACAAACCGCCCGGCAGATTCTATAGGCAGGAAAAAACTGTAATCACGAAACGTCATTCTCACTTCTCGTCCATCTTCTGCCTCAAGAATAGTCCAGCAACCTTTTGATTGGCATACGGTTTTTAGTTCACCTGAAATGGTAAACTCTTTTTCTAAATCTAACTCAAATTCATCAATTACATCTGACACAGTTGATATTGATACAGGGGTGATTTCCGCTCCGAAAACTTCCCATTCCGCATAGGGGTTGTTTTCTGATGAACAACCAATTAGCAAAAAAGTGAATAATACGATACCGTTCAGCCAATTTCTCATAAACATAAAATCCTATAATTATATAGTTTCATCTAATATCCTAAGCCCATAAGATAAAACGAAATAACTATCCGAGCATCATTTTTAATTCTTCTATCTCTTGAAGTATTTCGGATCTATCGGCGTCCTTGTAGCGCATTGGTAATAGATTTTTCGAGGTGCATTCCATTACCGCTACCAAAGTTTGGAGTTCGATTTCATCAGGATAGGCAGCAGGAAGAAAATCGTTAAATGCTTCTGTGAGGTGTTCTCTGCTAACTCTTTCCGCACCCTCTTTAGCAGCCAAAAACGAAGCTCTGGTTAAAGCAGCTTCAATATCTGCCCCAGACCAAGTATGATTTTCGTTCTCCAATTGCGAAGGCACGAACTCTTCTGATAAAGAAACACCGGTTTTTTGCATCATCGCTTCGAATAATTCTTTACGCTCCTGAAAACTTTCGGGATGAAATAATGCAAGATGCTCTTCTGCTCGTCCCTGTCTTTTCAAATCTATGGGCATCAAATCCGGGCGAGCAGTCATCAAAAACCAAATAATTTTGCCGCGGTTATCTGTATTGCTCATGAAGGTCGCAATTTTTGAGAATACACGGCTGGAAACACCGCTGTCGCCGCTTTGGTCTCTATTGCCGAGGTAAGCATCGGCTTCGTCAATCATAACGGCTACAGGAGCCATAGCTTCGATTAAACTTAAAATCTTTTCCAGGTTTGCTTCGGTAACTCCCTGCCATTGGCTACGGAAATTTTTCAATTTCACCATAGGGATACCAACTTCTCCAGAAAAACAGGTAACCATCCATGTTTTACCTGTCCCAACCGGTCCGCAGACCAAATACCCCATAGGCAGTACTTCTGACTTACCATTTTTCAAAGCCGCAGAGGCATCTCTGAGTTTTTGTTTTACAGCACGATGCCCGGCTACATGATCCAAATTATTTACAGAACTCACAAACTCCAGTAAATCATAGGCTTCCGCTTCAATAATTTCCTTTTTGGCCGATGTAAGGATTTCAGCCGTAATTTTGTATTTGTGCTCCAAAGTTGATGAGATCAATCCACGCAAGTGAATCAAACTGAGTCCGGCTGTTAGCTTGGCTAAAACTTCTTTGGAAAGCTCTGAAACATCATCCCAATCGGCATCTTTCGTTAGATGATGAATAAAATCAGCACGTTCTTTTTGATTGGGCAAACCCACATAAACAGAGACGGTATGAGGATTCTGAATCAGACTTCGGTTTAGATTGGTAAGGTTTTCAGTTAGTAAGACAGTGGTAAAATCAGCTGCCAAAAACAAGGGATCATGCGACCATTTCTGAAGCGTAACCAACACATTTCTATCCTCGGTTCCGGCTGATGCCCCATCCAACATTGGTATGATGGTTTCGGCGTAATCAATAATAAAAGCAATGCTCCGATTTTGGGGCAAGCGCAATCGGAAATACCGTTCCATAATACCGAGAACTCGAAAGGGGTCTATGGGCAGACTTTTAGAAAAACCTGTGCCGGATATACGGTCAATGGCTTGCAAAGCATCATGAAAATCCTTCTCGGATTCTTTATCTCTGAAATGTAAACCACCGGATCTGTCGTAGAAAATCACAACATCTCTGCCGGCAAATAGTTCTGATGATAAAAACTTCGGAAAGCGCATAAAGCTTTTGTCGGTTTCAGAACCAAAAGGAACATCATCGTGGATATTTCCATGAAAAATAAACTGAGAAGCTGCTTTGCCTAAATACTTTTTTGCAAAATGCTGTACCCAATCAGGATAATTCAAGAATTCAGAGGCCATAGATTTTTTCGATTAATGATGGTTAGCGCTATGGCGTTACGGCGAAAAATAGATTGAGATACAATCTAATCCAAAACCACAAGTTTTACCGTGTTTATTCGTGCATAAGTCACTTTGCTGATGATAAACTTGTGGCGATCAAAAATTATTTCCTCATTCACTGTCGGGATTCTACCCGTTTCATTCATTATGAAACCGGCAATCGTGTCGTATTGTTGACTTTCAGGCAGGCCAATTTCAGAATATTTTTCGTTCAGCTCTTTTATTTCCACATCACCTGAAAGCACATAGGTTTTAGGAGCAATTTTTTTGATGACCGCGTCCTCAAAATCGTATTCATCCTGAATATCGCCCACTACTTCTTCCAGCAAATCTTCAGAAGTAACCAAGCCGGCAGTACCGCCATACTCGTCAATTACAATGGCCAGTGAAATTTTCAGTTTTTGAAAATCAGACAACAAATCTTTTGACTTCTGACTGGCAGGAACAATTTTGACCGGTCTGAGAATTTCGGATAAGGTTTTTGGCTTTTTAAATAAATCGTAAGCAAAAACTACCCCAATTACATTATCAATACTCTCCTCAAAAACTGGGATTTTCGAATATCCCGAAGATATAAACACCTTGAGCACTTCCTGAACGGTTGTGTTTTTCTCAACGGCGGTTATTTCTGTTCTGGGAATCATACTTTCTTTCACTCTTTTCGTAGAAAGCTCCAGAACGTTGGTCAAAATTTCAGAATCATCTTTGTCTATTTCAGAATCATCATTATCTCCGATTTCCTTTAATAGCATTTCAATATCCTGGCGGCGGAATACTTGTTCAGAGGTTCCGGTTTCAGGGAGAAATGTCTTCAAAAAACTCTCTGCAACGTAATTACAAATAGCAACGATGGGTCGGAAGATAATGCTACATAAACGTAAGGGTAGTGCAAAAAAGGAGATTAACGACTCAGAGTGAATTCGAAATAGCACTTTGGGGATAACTTCACCAAAAACCATAATGAGAGATGCCGCAATGATGGTTTGTATACTGAGTATGGTTAACTCTGATGGAATAGCGCCAAAGCTGAGTTCATATAAACCAATAACCGGCTCTCTGAGAAACAACGCCATTAGCGTTGAATAAAGAATGTTAACAATATTATTGCCAACGAGAGTAGTAGATAGAAAGGTCTCAGGATTTCGAATAAAGAAGTTGATAAACTTCCCATTCAAGGAATTTTTTCGTGCCTTTATCTCCATCTTTAGCCGATTGGCAGACACAAACCCAAGCTCAGAACCTGAGAAAAATCCACTGAGAGCAATTACTACGATAATAAGGAGCCACTCATTGCTCATTGCGTGACTCCTTTACAATCCGGAGGTTCCAAGTGTTAGAAATTAGTTTCCAGTAAATGAAGCTTTGCGCTTTTCTAAAAACGCACTGCATCCTTCTTTAAAATCTTTGGTTGCACATAAGTTACCAAATAATTCGGCTTCTTTTCTATAACCTTCATCTCCCGGCAAAGAATCGGCAGCATGAATGGCTGTGATTGCATTTTCCACAGCTAATGGACCTTGCTTCAGGATTTTACCCAATAACTCTTGCGCTTCTTTTAGTGCTTCTTCGTGGGGTACCATTCTGTTTACGAGTCCAAAAGCCAAAGCTAAATCTGCCTTGATGTGATTGCCTGTTAATACCATTTCAATAGCACGGCCTTGCCCAATAAGGCGGGTGAGGCGTTGCGTACCACCATAACCGGGGATGGTTCCCAAACTAACTTCGGGCAGACCAAAAATTGCTTTTTCACTGGCAACGCGCATGTGGCAAGCCATAGCCAATTCACATCCACCACCAAGCGCATAACCGTTTACTACTGCAATAACAGGTTTCTTGCAATTTTCAACTGCTGAAAAGACTTCCTGACCTCTTTCTGAAGCGGCCCGGCCTCTCGGCTCATTCAAATCAACAAGTTCTTTGATGTCAGCGCCGGCAACAAATGCCTTATCTCCGGCTCCAGTCAAAATCACTCCTCTTACATCATCCCTGTTATTCATTTCTGTGAACACCATTTCCAATTCATTTAGCACTTCGGTGTTCAGAGCATTTAATTTATCAGGTCTATTTATCGTAATAAGAGCAACGCCGTTATCATCAACTTCCAATAATAAATTCACGTATTCTTTAGCCATATTAACTAGTTTTTACTCGCCCTGCCGGCGATGTCGTTTTATCAAATTCTATTTCTGTTTCTTCTAAATTCTGAAGGATAGTATACGTTGGTGGCAAATCATGTTCAATATCTTCCATCATCTGAGCTGTGTCTTCCAAATCACTGATTAAATTATCCAATTGGAAACCAATTTCATCAGGATTACTCATCGTCATCGACTTCTCGTAAATATAACGAATTGCATCTTCTATCGTTTCCAGTTGTGATTCACAAATCTCATATTTTTCTCTGGCTTTATCGAACTTATCGTAGCGTTTATTAAGAATACTCAATCGGCGTTCTTTAATTTCTCTCAACTTTACGGATTCAATTCCTTCAATTTGTTTGGCTAAGCTTAAAATTTCTGCTTTCAGTGTGTTTTGGGAAGTGGAATCTAAAAAATTCTCATATCTCCCAAGAAGCTCCAAATTGACCAGATAATTGGTTAGTAAACCATCAATTTTCGTGTTGATGTTATCCAATACCCCACGAGTGGTATATGGCATTTTTTCGAAGTTTTCTCTAATGAGAGTGCTCAAATGGCGCTGGACTAAATATCTTTTTTGAGATGATTCCTCCAGACGATTAAAAATCTCTTTCTCCTCATGAGACCTGGAGCGTTCTGCAATTTTTCTGAGCTTTATGTATTTCTGGAATTCTTTCATCCTGGGTACAGTGCCCAAATAAATCAATTCAAGTCCAAAGGTGGTCAGAAAAATCAGATTGGGTATAGTACCCGAACTACCTGTAAAAAAAGCACTAAGGGTTGCTACTAGCAGAAAAGAGATATTTAGAGGATGTAAGAAAGCCTCACGGGTATAATTGATAAATTTATTGTCATCCATCTTATTTACGCTCTCCTTCTACTTCCATATTTACTTTTGACGGTCCGAGTGTTTTAGAACCATCCAAAGTTGCAATCACTTCATCGAGCTCATTTTCATATCTGATGGTTATTTTCTTGATTTCTTCAACGGCTTCTTTGGCTTTTTTCCTTTTTAGTTCGTTTTCAAAATCAGAGACTTCAGGAGAGTAATCTTTCAGCAACTCTTCTGTAAATACTTCGAACCGAGCTTCCGCTCTTGTAATTTTTTCTCTTACCGCATCAATCACGGTTTCCATAGAAGAAAATAAATCAGAGCTGTCCATATTCTTCAAAGCAGAAGCAATTTTCATTCTCTGCTGTGAAGATTTGGCTCGCTTTTTAGCTTCGTACATAGCCCTGTAATGAGTTTTGTACTCTTCTTTCAGCCTGTTTATTTCTTCCCTGTTCGCCATTTTAGGATTTTGCTTTTCTACCTACAGTTTTGCCCGAAGCTTCTTCCTGTTTTTCTTCAGTTTCTGAAACCGGTTGGCTCGTTGCCACATCAGAACTATCGTCTTGTTGCATTTTCTGTTTCATTGCTTTCACAATCTCAGAAGCTCTCAATTGCTCTGCATTCAGCTCGATTTCCAATTCATCGGTATCTACGTTATCGAGCGCCAATTCCATGCGAGCTTCGTTCTTCGCCGTTCTTTCGTTAATTCGGGATACCATTTCATCGTGAGTTGAATCCAAACCACCCACTTCAAACTTTTCTAGTGCATCAGCTACTTTTGCCTGCCACTCAGAACGCTCACTTGCGCGTAGTGCTTCTCTGGCTTCCTGAATTTTGCGGTCTTTTTCACGCATGAAAACCTTTTTTACCTGCAAGGCTTTTCTAAACGCATCTTCCGCAAATTTTAGTTGTTCTTTGGTATGAGCAACATCTTCTTCGGCTTTTTGGAGTTGCAAGGCATACTTTTCAGCGATATCATCACGATTTGCCTGAATTGCCGCTTTGATTTTGGCAGTTAAATCAGAAAGTCTGTTTTCATACTTATCCAATTCTTTCTTTAACAGCATCACATTTGCCTTTACCGTAGCAATGTTCTCATTCATTTGAGGAACCTGATCATTCAACTCTCGGATATTTTGCTCCAGAATGAGTTTTGGGTCTTCCATTGAGGTTACAACCCCACCAAATAATGATTTCACAGCTCTGACAAAACGTTTCCACATAAGAAGCTCCTTATTTATCCGTCCCTTTTTATGACGGATTTATTTAATTAATAATCACTGATTCCATTTGCATCAACTCTATGGGTAATCATAGGTGATATCTCTGGCTGATTTGATCCTATCGTAACAGCATTTTCCAACATTTCGGTTACCAAATGCTGCACCTGATTGCTATTCGTGTAGCAGATAGCAATTGTTTCACCTTTTTCGACAGCATCTCCAATCTTTTTAGTTAGCGTTATTCCGGAAACCGGATCAATTTTATCTTCTTTCGTTCTTCGTCCGGCTCCTAATTCAATACCTGCCATCCCAAACGTATAAGCATCCATTTCTGTGATAAACCCATCTTTTTGAGCTTTTACTTCAAAAATTACTGTCGCTTTTTGATAAGAAGAAGGGTTCTTCAGGTAGGATGAATCTCCATGCTGTTCCTCTGTAATCTCAATAAACTTCTGGAAAGCACTTCCATCTTCAACAGATTTTTTACTCATCTCTATCCCCTCTTCAACACTAGCGGCTTTTTTACCGAGATAGATCATCGTACCGGCAAGCAAATGCGTTACTTCCATGATATCATCCGGTCCTTTACCTAAAAGAGCATCAATACTTTCTTCAACTTCCAGCCAGTTTCCAATTTTATATCCTAATGGCTGATCCATATTGGTGATGTATGCAATGGTCTCTTTCCCAAAACTGGTTCCAATGGATACCAATTTCTCGGCAAGGCGGATGGCATCTTCCTGAGATTTCATAAAAGCCCCCGTACCATATTTCACATCTAATACCAGAGCATCTACTCCTTCAGCCAGTTTTTTACTCATTATACTTCCTGCAATCAACGGGATCGCTTCGACCGTCGCAGTTACATCACGCAGAGCATAAAGGCGCTTGTCTGCCGGAGCAATTTCTTCGGTTTGTCCAATCAAAACCAAATTGTGCTTTCGAAGCACACTACGGTATCTGTCTAAATCCAGAGAAACAGTAAAACCAGGAATGGATTCTAATTTATCAAGCGTACCACCGGAATGACCCAAACCGCGCCCGGAAATCATGGGAACAGGAACGCCACAAGCCGCTACTATAGGCGCCAGAATAAGTGATAATTTATCGCCTACTCCGCCGGTGGAATGTTTATCAACTTTTACGCCCGGGATTTCAGATAAATCCAAAACCTGACCGGAATAAAGCATGGCTTCGGTCAAAGCTGAGGTTTCCTCATCATTCAATCCATTCAGAAAAGACGCCATCAAAAACGCACTAATTTGATAATCCGGAATAATATCCTTGCTGTATTGATCAATTATGTGTTTTATCTCGTCTTTGGTTAGTGCTTGTTTATCGCGTTTTTTGCGAATTAGGCTCACTATGTTATAAGAAGTATTTTTTGTATCAGACATAATATTTTTACCGAACTCGTGTAACTCTGAGTTTGTTAATGGTGTAAGCTGCGAAGCAGGGTTTTAATTTTTCTATAAGTATCATTTAATGTAAATTCCTCTGAATTTACAAGTATTCCTGTTCTAAGGTACAAAACTGTTATGAACATCTCCTTTTTCGAAATTTTAATTTTCATTTTTATTGTTTATCCGATCATTAAGAGGGTTTTGGAGAACCTTTCTGGTAAACAGAATGTGCCTGAAAGATCAGAGCAAAAGCGCCCGTCACAAACAGCAGCAAAGCCTGGCGAAGCAGCAGAAGATCCCTGGGCTGAAACCCAAGTTGATTGGGATGATGCATTCAAAGAACTTGAAGAACTTTTTACAGGAAAAAAATCTGAGCCTCAACGAGAACCTGATCCAGAATCGGTTATTGAGCCTCATATTACCTCTGAGCCCGTCCGGAACCCGGATGAAATTCAACGTAATGATTCCTTTGAACGACTAAGATATTCCAGCGCCTCACACCGTGATCCCGAGCCTGAAAGTCCGTTCAGAGATATGGATTACGATTCCATTGGACTTGATGAAGAACCTGCAGACCTCGTTGATGATGACAATCCTATTTTCCAGGATGTAGATGAGATGACCACCGTCACCGTCACGGAAACCCAGGGGATTGATGTGAGCAGTGATTTGAAGAACACGGATATTATGAGAAATGCCATCATTATCAAGGAAGTTCTTGATCCTCCTCTCAGTGTGCGTAAATCGAACAGAGATGGACTCATGAGCCAAAGGCGATAAGAACCAATCGTCCGATTTATGACTACCATCCTCGCCGATGCATATATTCCCTATCTAAAAGAAATGCTCTCTGAGAGCTGCCGGCTAATTACTTACGATAGTCAATTACCCAAAGTTGATGACCTTGAAATTGCTGATGCGCTTATTACCAGAACTGTTACCCCTGTAGATGACACACTTCTGGATGTCGGTAAAAAATTAAAATTCATCGGAACAGCAACTGCCGGATTTGATCACATTGACCGCTCAACCTTATCCGAACGTGGTATTCATTTTAGATATGCACCCGGCTGCAATGCCTATTCTGTAGCGGAATATGTTGTAACAGCTATTCTGTTATGGGCTGAAAAAAAAGAAATTGAAATTGACGGACTTAGCCTTGGATTGGTCGGATGTGGTCATGCGGGAACAAGCACTAAAAAACTTGCTGAGAAATTTGGTCTGAGTGTGATTTGCTTTGACCCTCCAAAAGCATTGCGGGAATTAGACTTTGCATCCGCTGATGCGGATGACGTTTTAGAGTGTGATATTTTGAGTTTTCATTGTGCGCTGGATTCTTATCCTGAATATCCTACATGGCACTGGCTAAACCAGGAGCGTATATCAAGATGTAAGGCAAAACTCATAATAAACACTGCCCGAGGTGGCATAACAGATGAGAAAGCACTGCTGTCAGCAAAAAAAGATAAATCTTTCGATTTGGTAACCGATGTCTGGGAAAACGAACCGGATTTTAGCAGAACATTTATGAAAGAAAGCTTTATCGCCACTCCTCATATTGCCGGGTATTCTGTGCAAGCAAAATGGAAAGGCAGCCGAATGATTGCAGACCAACTTTCGGGCTTTTTTGGATTTGATATTCCTTATGTTCCCGCACCTGCTGTCGGTAAAGAAGGCGAACTTGAAACAACCGACTTAGCTACTGTTTTAGAGCAATTGCATCCCATTATGGAATACGACCACCGATTACGCCAATTAACGGCGGCTACTGCTCCGGAACGAGCTAAAGGTTTTCTTAAATTACGAAGTGGCTTTCCATTGCGTCACGAATATTCTTATATGCGATTATCACAAAAAATTTGCGATTCTTATCCAAAACTAAAGCATTTTAACTTCAGGCAAGATGGATAAGAAATCACTCCCAAAACATATTATAAGTAGATCATCGGGATCAATTCAGACTGTTGTTTACGGATTATTATTCTTGATTTTTTTAGCCATTGCAGCTGTTTTTGCTTTTGAAGCCAGCTACATGGAAAGAGTGATATATGTTCGTTACTGGCATTTTATTGCAGCAGGATTTTTCGCATTTATTATTCCACATATTTTATTTCCTGTTGCGCGTATTGGATGGCTGCAAAGCCTAAATCCAAAACCCAAAAGTTTGCGCAATATGCAGCTATCAGAGTTGTTTCCCATCTTTTGGATTTTCACTGCCAGTTATTTCATTCTTGCCTTTTTTGCCCCTGCAGGGTGGTCGGCTGATTTGGCTGAAAAAAGTAGACTTTTCGGGGAAGCGGCTCTCTTTTTTATAGGATTATTCATTTATGCCTACTACAGATACAGCATTATTGGTAAACGTTCTCAAGAGTGGAGTGAAGGAAAACGAGGTGCGTCGTTTCTTCAGAATATGGCTAAAATAGGACAATCTTCAGCCACACCTGCCGGCATGTATCCCACTTTTGGCGCAACAGCCGGAATTGCTTCTTTGGGCATGATTTTGGTCGTTTTTAATGCCTGGCTTGGTGCGCAAATTGGTGTTTTTTCGATTATCGTTTATGTTTTGTTCCTGGGCTATGCCATTATGAAACTACAATCAGCCACCAGGATTTTTGACCGGCACCTGTACCAAACCAGTAGTTTTTATGATGAATTATTCCGAAACCCTTCCGGATATCTTTCCGGTGACAGAGAACCGCTCAAAGCAGAAAACGTGTACTGGGTACCAAATGCTCTAAAGGCTTCCGTTTGGGCAGTTTTATCCCAACTTGATCGCCGATTACCGTTTGGACGAGTCATGATTTTGCTGGTACTGATGTTATGGACTCTTTTCTACGCAGGTTTATCTCTGTTTGTGATTCAAGGCCTTATACTTGCTGTCATCATAGTTAAAAATGCTACCATATTCCTTACAGCATCCTCCAGAATTTCACCTTTAGGATTTAATTACAGCCTGCATTCTGTAACAACTTGGTGCTTTGTTCGTTTTTTTGCGAACCTACGATGGGTACTACCCTTGTTTTTAGGCCTGGCTACGGTCTCTCTTTTTTCTGCCAGATTCACTTTCTACGACAGCCTGATTTGGGCTGGCATCGATATTCTTACTGCGTTGCTTTTTGCCGTGGTTTCCACATTATCTCACGAAGGAAAATACACCTCACGATATGCCTGAATTTCTTTCCATTGAAAAACTTAGCAAACGATATGGTTCCGGACCGTTTGTGATTAAAGATTTCTCCAAAACAATCTCACAAGGAACTGTAGTTGGACTAACAGGAGCAAATGGCTCTGGTAAAACAACTTTTTTGCGATTATTGGCTACGTCCGCTTTCCCAACATCCGGCACAATTCATTTTCGGGGATTTGACATTCATAAATCGCCTCGAAAATTTCTACAACATATTGGTCAGGCTACTGATGTATCCAATTTGCCCGAATATTTGAATGCGGAAGAAGTTTTAGAATGGATATTACGCGCCCGTGATTTATGGGAATCAGATTCGCCTGCCCGAATTAATAGAATTTTTGAGCAACTGGAACTAGATGAGCGTAGAAAAGAGCTAATAGGCACTTATTCGAGTGGGATGATGCAAAAAACGCTTATTGCCTCCGCGATTATTGCTCAACCGGAAATTGTAGTTTTAGATGAGCCATTTCGAGCTCTGGATGAAAGTAGTAAAGCAAGTTCTATTGCATTACTCAAAAGTTTCGCTGATTCCGGTGGTACGATTTTAATATCCTCACACCAAAAAGAATCTCTCGAAATGCTTTGCCACGATTATATAAACTTCCCGCTAAACCAACAGGATGACAGCTAAGCTAAACTTGGTTTATCACTCCTTTTTCTACAGTAAAGCACCGGTTTTCTTTTTCTTCAAAGGAAATATGTGGCATAATAGGATTAGGGTTTGCTGCTGTTATAAAAGTCTGTCCGGGATGTTGAACCAGCATTTCCAGAAATACGGCAATTTTTTGGGGATCTAAATCTCCAAAAACATCATCTAGCAATAGGATGGGTGTATCTTCCAAATGATCTGTAAAATAGTACAGTTGCGCCATTTTTAGCGATAGTGCAAATAAACGATGCTGCCCCTGAGATCCAAATTTCCGCAATTCTAGTTCATCCAGATAGAAAACAAGGTCGTCTCTGTGCGGACCTATCAGCGTTTGTTCTCTTTCTCTTTCCTTCTCTCGATTTTGCACTAATAACTCCTGATACTGCTCTGCAATTTCCTTGTAATGCACACTAGGAGTTACAAAGGTTTTGTATTCGAAGTCAGGGATATTATTAATTCGAGCTATTTCAGAATAGGCTTTTTGTAAATAGGATTTGAATTCTTCAACCACAGAGGTTCTTCGGGCGATTATTTTTGAGCCTGTTTCCACCAATTGTACATCCCAGGGCTCGCAATAGGCTGCGAACACATCTTCAGGCATGTGCCTGTCTGATAATAAACGATTTCTCTGTCTTACAATTTTGCGATAATCCATCAAATCCCGCAAATATCCGGGATATAATTGAGAGATAAACGAATCCAAAAATGATCTGCGCTCAGTGGGTCCTTCTGCAGTTAAGCGTTTATCATCCGGCGAAAGTGTGACCACTGGCACCATACCAATCAAATCAGAAAGGCGATCCAATGGACTTTGGTTCACAGTGATTTTCTTGCCTTCTCCCCGACTGTAGGAGCAACCCACTTGAAATGCAGACCTTATTTCACCTTCAAAATCGCCGGAGATCTCAAACCCGGATTCGCCTTTTTGCACCACATATTGGTCAGATGTAGCCACAAAACTTCTGCTCATGCATAAAAAATGGATGGCATCCAGAATATTGGTTTTGCCGGCGCCGTTTTGTCCATAAATGAGATTAATATGTCGCACCCATTCCATTTCAGAATCCGAATGGTTTCGAAAGTTTTGCAAATGAAGTCTAACAATATTCATGTACTAAGTAGCAAACAGATAAGTTTAAAAGGTACTTATCCCGGGAAATAATTTTGGTGAAAGGATACTAGTTATCTTTAATTCTTACTCGTAATATTGGTCAAAGATAGACAAAGCAATCGAGCAATATGGGATGGAATTACGATTGTTTTTTAAATCAACTTTGGTAGTAGTTTGCTTAGGTTTTTGCTTTTTCGGTATCATAATTCAAGCTGCACAGAATCTCTTTCAATTCTTAATGCATTCAGAAAATCTGATGAAATATTTCGCACTCATTTCTTTAATCTTCGTTTTTACGGGAAATATGTTTGCCCAGGAAACAGCTACCGAACATGCAGATGAAGAGAATAAATATACAATTGTACTGCAAGATGGTACTCGCCATGTAGGATTTATTAAGTCGGATGATGGTCGTGAATTGACTATCAAAACGGAGACTTTAGGCATAATTGTAATCCCAAAATATCTGATAGAAAAGATAGAGGCTTATTCAGAAAGTAAAGAAGGCGGTACTGACTTATTTGCCAGTCGCTATTTTTTCACAACAAATGGCTTTTCGCTTCCTGCCGGCGATAATTACATACAATGGACCTTATTTGGTCCGGATCTTCAATTCGGAATTACGGAAAGCTTCAGTGCTGGAATAATGACCTCATGGATTGGTATTCCGGTAATTGGTTCCGTGAAAAAAACATTCAATATTGCTGAAGATTTAAATTTTGCCATAGGAGGATTGGCCGGAACTAATATCTGGGAACCTACTTCTTTTGCCGCTGCGCTCCCTTATGCCAGTATTACCAGAGGTACACCTAACCGAAACATCAGTTTGTCTACCGGATATGGTTTATTTCAATTTAATGGGGATTTTGAAAGCCAAATCCTTTTTTCTGTTGGTGGATTGTACAGCAGAACGGCTACCGGAATGTTTGTATTCGATTCCTTTATTGTTCCATCAAATGATGAACTCGTGATACTGCTTATTCCAGGGTACCGAATTCAAACTCGGGAAAGAGCTGCCTGGCAATTTGGTTTTCCAGGCTTGTATATCTCAGGAGATAACTCACCATTTGGATTTCCAATCATCAGTTGGTTTAGAAAAATCTGATGGACCTGTAGGCACTTATGACTTATCTTATCCTGTGCCTGTCTATAACGCTTCAACTGCAATTTTAGATGACGTATTTGAAGATGATGATTCTATCATGTATTTCTATACTATTAACGGCGATTTCGATGCGATATTAGACTTTTATGATGATTGGTTAAGCCGTGACGGGTGGAATGTATGGTGGGAAACAGAGATGATGGATGGTTATGTTTTCTATGCAGATAAAGGTAATTTAGAACTTTCAATTTTTATTAGAACACCTAGGGATTTAGAAGCACCAGAAAATACTTGGGACTTATCAATTTCTATTTACTATTGGTAATGTTTAAGGGATTATCTAATCATCCCTTTTTTAACAAAAAAAGCCCTCTGGGCTTTTAGTTTTAATATGGC
>SKIC01000097.1 GCA_007116685.1 Balneolales bacterium | reverse complement strand
CCAAAAGTATAGCCCCCTTACGATTTTTTTTGTTTTCTAAGATATCTGTCCAAAACTTCTCTTGAAGTAGCATTTATTGTCGCATGAATTAGAAAAAAATGCAATACTAAATGCACAGGTTTCGCCAATGGCGCAAAAGTTCCCATCCAGAACATTCATGTTTTGGATGATAGTTTAAGATTTGTTTTTGGGATTAATTTTCAAATATAATCCTATACAAAAAATTAGTTTGATATGGGAATATTTGACTATGAAAATTTCGAAATAAACTAAAAAATAGGCTTAGTTTTACCTAAGCCTATTGAAAATTAATTATAAGGCTATTTACTTGATAAGCAGCATGGTATTAGTGATGGTAGTATCATCTATTCTGAGGCGATACAAATACATACCACTACTAAGATTTGTTCCATCAAATACAGCCTGATGGCTTCCTGCATTTTTGGTATCGTTGATTAATTGAGCTATTTGTCTTCCCAGCATGTCGAAAACCTGTAGCGATACATCAGACGTTTGTGGTAACTCAAAATGTATGGTAGTAACCGGATTAAAAGGATTTGGGTAGTTAGAAACGGTTACGTCCACGTCGTTTTTATCTTGCAATATATTCTCAGCTATGGCACCTCTATCCGTTTCCGGTAGATATGTTAAAAAGTGATCATATACACCAAGTGTAGCTTGTGGGTCTTTAAGTTCGTGCAATAATTTATATTTATGCATGGCTGCTGTGGCATTAGGCCTGTGGAGGGTGTGTACAAAAAACATCCTTCGCTTTACTTCGATGCGTTGTTCATCACTGATATTGTCTGTAATTAATTCTTTAGCCAATTGAGATGCATCCTGCCACAGTTCTTGGCGAGTATAAGCTTCCAAAAGCAAGATATCTAACCAAAATAGATCAAGATGATTTTCAGAAGCCGGTAAAATGGAACGATTACCACGATTATTTTCAAGCCAGCTTATCGCCTCGGTTGGATTCATTCGATATTTTTCATACCAAATTTCACGAATACTTTCGGTCTCTCTATCCATCTGATTCTCAGATGTCACTAATATTGGAGATTCGTCCACTATAACAGAAAAGTTATATGGAAAACTGGCGGGATGGAATGTAGATAAGCTAGAACCTGAGTTTACAGACCAGTTCGAGGAGGAAGGAGGATATTCGCCCCACCAACTAAACATGGCAGAACCATTAGAGTTGTCGTTTAAATAGGCTTGATAGTCTTGATTACCAAAATAATTGCTAAAATCAGATGTGAAATATGAATTGTTGCTAGCTTCAAAACCATATTTTTGGTTGTTGGTGAATGCGTTGTTTAAACCGGAAATATCACCAAAACCGGTAACTCGCAGACCTGTACCTATATGTACGCCATTTGGGTTTAGAGAACCGGTTCCGGAAACTGTGTTAGCGTTAAAGTTTATCTGACTACCAATAATATTGATACCATAACTTGAATTATCAATTAGCTCAGAGCTACTTATATTGATATCACTACTTCCATTAACCATAATACCATCGAGGGTAGCATTGGAAACAGAAACATTATTTAAGTTGATAAATTCGGTTGCCGATAGGAGAACACCTCGTTTAGCATGTTGAATATTCACATGTTCTAAGTACGAAAAGGCAGCATTTGTGGAGGCTATACGAACCCCATCCCAGCTACCAGCGGTTTGTTGGGCACCTCTTATGGTAATGGGATTATTGAATGTCCCATTGAGCTGCATAAGGCCATAATTATAAATTTCGTGAATACGACGAGAGCTTGGACTTACGGTAATTAAAGCACCGGGTGATACGGATAAAACAGCATTCGAGGTAACTGTTAAGCCAGTAATATTTTCTAATGAAAAATTATTACCGGCACTCAGTTCGCCAGCCACCGTAAAAACACTATTGTTCTGGTCTATAGTTACGTTATCTCGGATAATGACTTTACCACCGGGACGCACGTTAAGGCGGGTGTTGGTGAGGATGGCTGCATTTTCAATTTCCAAATAACCCTCTACTCCTAAAGTAGAACGCGAACCGGAAGTATTTAAGGAACCTTCTACAATTAAAGCCGATCCTTCAGCAACTGTTATTGTAGCTCCCGAAGCGCAATCGCCGTTTTTTATCTCTTGCAGGAGAATGGTTCGGTTTATGTGCCCGGTGGGCGTTTCTTTTTTCTTATTTATGCAATCTTACATAAATGCCTCCATTACTTCGGAATTCGTTATTTGGCATTATTCCCGAATAGATTAAATTATGATGTGCTTTTAAGGCATTTGGATAACCGGAAATAATTTCGCCGGTGTAAACATGCCACTCACCGTTTTCGCTGTAATAAATACCATTATCTGTTGCTACTACCAGACCACCAATAGCACTAAATACATCTAATGCCTGTGGCTTTTCATCACTATCATATGAGACTGGATGGAGCTGAGTTTGCCCGTTTTGGAAGTTGTATTCGAACAACCCTCCTTCAAACAGCCCGCCAAGTGAATCAAATCTTCGGACTAATGAATAAATGGAAGCATGGTCGTGGCTGAATGTTATATGACGTAAAGCTGGAGCATCTTCCTTGAGTAGCAGATTCCAACTCATTCCCCGGTCTTTGCTCTTCAGCAGCAATCGAATATCGAGCGGGCTGATATACAATACATCTGGGTTTGCAGGGTCGATCAAAATAGGGCCGGGCAGATCATTATTTAAGTATCGGTTATCATCTTCATCCCGTTGGAAGTCGCCCCTTCCGGGAATTGGGTGCCATGTATTGCCCCGGTTATCGGAGTAAAACAACCATCCGGCACCAAAGCCACCTGTCGTAGCATAGACACGTCGCGTATCCTTTGGGTCAATTGCAATTGAGGCTACCCGCTGTGTGAAACTCAAATGAGGTTCCAATCCGTTATCAATAATACTCCAGTTTTTTCCTCCATCCATACTCCGGATCATTCCGTGTGGGCTGGCATAAACGATATTCGGATTTTTAGGGTCAAAGGCCAGATCACTGACCGAACCCCCTTCCCAAACCTGATCCCAGCTCTCTCCACAGTCAATGCTTCGGAAAATTTTACCCTGAATGCCAGAGCTAAAACTCTGAGCCGTACCAGCCAGAATATGTGCACTATTACACGGATTAATGGCGATGGTTTGCACGGCTTCTTCCCCCAAGCCAAGATGGGTCCATTCATCCGAAATTGCGTTTGTACAAACAAAATCTGATTGACATGTTGTTGTATCATTTTTACTAAACAAGCTGCAGCCATTTATAAAAATGAGTAGAATGATCAACAGAAAGCTATTCTCATGTGCCAATATCATGAACACTTTTTTCAATTTGAGTTTTTAGCTTTTTTATCATCAGAAGCACCGGTGTAAAAGTACCCGTCAGCTTCATAATCCATTCACCACGTTATAGAAACGTTTACTGCCATTCACGCCAAAGAATATTGTCCGCTTCGGCGCAAATTTTAAAACAAAACACATGAATATTTTTAATTCATTCCAATAATTACTACTGATTTGTGTTTGTTAATTTATTATCTCCAATTACATTTTATTCAGTTTTAATTTTGCTCTCGTGGTTAGAATAAATAATAAAAATGTAAAACAAAATACCCCCCCATTTTTTACAACATTCCTATATTTTATATTT
>SKIC01000106.1 GCA_007116685.1 Balneolales bacterium | reverse complement strand
GCAATTGAAGCCTGGCCACGATTAATGAATGCAAATGTACCGTTGGTAAGTCCTACTACTGTTCAAGTTGAAGGAGATTGGTTACAGGATTTTATGGAAGAAGCTAATAACCGTGATTACAGGGTAGATTATATAGGAATGCACTGGTACAAAGGTCCTAATGCAACTCAGTTAATCAACGATTTACAAGCAGCATACGATTTGTATGGATTGCCTATTTGGCTAAAAGAATTTGGTGTTGCAGATTGGAGTGCGGATAATCCCGAAGATAATCGATTTTCAGAGCAACAAGTGATTGATTTTATGACGGAAGTGCTGCCTTTACTGGAAGATTTAGATTTTGTGTACAGATACGCATGGTTTAACGCAAATCAGAATCGTGCCCCTCTAACGACTTCAGCACTTTTTGATGTTAATGGTAATGTAACAGCATTAGGGGAAGTGTATAAAAACCATGACAATTCATTTATTCCTGCCGGATCAAACCAAGAGTTGGGATCCATATCAGTGCCCTATAAAAAGGGGATAGTGCACTTTAACGGGGTAAATTATCGCACGGTAACAATCGGAGATCAGGTTTGGATGGCAGAGAACCTTAGAACCAACAGCTATCGTAACGGAGACCTAATTTCCCATGTGACTGACAATAGTGAATGGGGTAATCTTGATGAAGGTGCCTGGGCTATTCATGCCGAATTTGGCCAGGATCCCCCGGGTGAGGAGCATCCCAAAAATTATAACAGGGGAAAACTTTACAATTGGTTTGCGGTTAACGATGAACGAGGTATATGTCCACATGGTTGGGATGTTCCTACCGATGAGCAAATTAAGGAACTGGAAGAAGCACTCGGTATGTCAGCTGCAGATTTAGATGAAATGGGTGGAGCCTGGAGAGGTGCAGGCGTTGGTGTTGGAAATGCGATGAGATCAACCGGGGGCGGTGAAGGTTTCTTCTGGAGAGCTGACAATACTACAGAACCATTTGCAACCAACTCATCTGGTTTTTCAATGCGTGGTACTGCATTACGATTTCCCGGTGGTGGTTTTGGGCTTGGAGATGGTGACTTTTCTGGTCTCGCCGAAATCGCGATGCTTTGGACCTCAACTGAGAATCCTGACAATGCAAATCAAGCCATTCGTCGGATAATTCGATCGAATCAAGCGGGTGTTCGACGAAATGCAGTCGCTAAAACAGCCGGTTTAGCCGTACGTTGTGTACAGGTAGAAGAAAGCGAAACCACATCGCTTCAATTCGGTGACAACGATGGTGCAGGATGGAGAATGATGTCAGTTCCGTTTTATGGTGTAACAGTTTCTGATTTAGCAGCTCAAAATCAGGTGTCAGGGATACCGGGCGCAAATGCATTTTACTCAGATTTCCTTGGCGACTTGGAAGGAGTAAATCCAAATCTTTATTTCTTCGATTCTGAAACGTATGATTCTGAAACAGATGAGGGCGGTTGGAAAGCACCAGCTAACTTCAATGCAGAATTTTCGATAGGGAGTGGCTTTATATGGTATTTTTACGACAATGACGCTGATGTAAGTACCGAATTAGATGGATTTAATCTTTCCATCACTGGAATTACACCGAAAGAGGATATTACAGTGCCTTTAACAAGTGGTTCCTGGAATCTAGTAGGAAATCCTTTTGCTTCCAATATTTCTGCGGCAGCTTTATCTGGTGCAGGACTTAAAAGTGCTGCAGGGCAGGTGTATGACTCATCTGAAGATACATATCGGGTATTAAATTTTACGCATACTAACATTATTGCCAATTGGCAGGGATTTTTCATTGAAAGTGATGATGCTGAGTCTTTCACATTTCCGAGTACAGCCAAAACTGGAAATTCGGCAACATTTTACGATGCAAATTCAGAACAGGATATGAATGTGAAATTCAGATTAAGTGGTGAGGATTCGGAAACTGCTGCCCTAAGTATCGACCGGGCCATTTCATTATTCCTTTCAGAAGATGCTACGTCGGATTGGGATATTTGGGATGTGCGCAAGCTATCTCCATTCAGTCAGCAATTTGCGACCCTCTCTTTTGTTGGGGAGCGAAATGGTAAACTTATCCACAAAGCTCAGGAATCTCAACCACTCGAATTTGATATGGTGACTATTCCAATGATACTGGAACTCTCAAATTTCTCCGGCAGCTTCACGCTCGAGTGGGAAGGTCTTGAGAGCATTCCTGACCATATTAGCTTAGTTTTTAACGATGAGTTAACAGGAAGCAGTATTGATCTGAGAAATTATGCATGGTATGAATTTACGGCTGAAGAAGGAGATGAGCGTAATGACACAAGATTCTCTCTAACATTAAGTCAATCCACAACAGATGCACCTGGAATTGGCAGTGAGCTTCCTAAGGAATTCGCTTTAAATCAGAATTATCCGAATCCGTTTAATCCAACAACTCAAATCAATTACGATTTACCTCAGCAAGCGGATGTCCGTTTAGAAGTGTTCAATATTCAGGGTCAGAGAGTAGCAACTTTGGTGAATACCTCCCAAAATGCCGGCTCGTATAGTGTGACATTTGATGCGTCTAATCTGGCAAGCGGTGTGTATATCTATCGCCTGCAAGCAGGGGAAACTACATTGAATAAGAAAATGACGTTGATTAAATAAAGTATAGTAGAACGCGGAGATGAAATATCTGGATAGGCCCTTATTCATAAAAAAAGTCTAAGAGTATCACATCCTAATATTAATCTCTGTGTTCTATACTGAACATCAATACAAATATCGCAGTCTTATGAAATACATACTCTTTTTTACTATCGTTTTGTTTATTGCTTTGATTGTACCTGAACTTGCGTTTAGTTCAACAAATCCTCCACCACCTCCAAAGGTTCCAGATCAGGCACCAATAAATGGCGCACTCGGAATGTTGACCTTTTTGGCTGGAGTTTATGGGGTAATTAAGCTTAGAGCCAGAAAATCAAACTGATATAGCAGGCAGTTACTTCAGAGTCATATACTTTTTTCGTTTTTATTTATTCAGCAATAGGTTCTATAAAGCAGATAGCAATTTAAGTTCTAAATATCTTTTGGTTCTGATATTATTGAAGCAGTAGAAAAGCGTTTTTTTGTCTCTTATACCTGAATAAAGCTGTTGATTGTAAGTTTTTTAATCTGTATTGTTTTTAATAATGTTAGCGATAACAAAAAAAGTAATAACTAATTCGGAGAATCCATATGGAAAAGATCTACTCACTTAAAAACATGGTTCTACCAGTGTTTATGCTATTATTTAGCACGAATGCGCTGATTGCGCAGCCTTGGCAGGTTACAGGTACCATTCAAACACAGAATGTGAATCTGAATCCAAATGCAACATTTAATATAAATGAGCCTTTACCGGGAATAACGGTACGTTTATTCGATGGTGAAGTTGAGCTTGACTCTGATGAAACTGATATTTCAGGGGCTTATACACTTGAGTATTCTGTTGCAGAAGGTGAGTTGAGAATAGAAATATCCGGGTCTGACGCATTTCAGACCAGAGAATTGACTGGAATTCCTACCGGAGATAATCACGATGAGGGAGCAAGGAATCTGAATTTCAAAGACGGTTCGGTTTTCTACCAGGGAGTAAGATACCGCACTGTAGAAATTGGCGATCAGGTTTGGATGGCAGAAAATCTGAGAGCTACTCATTACAGGAATGGGGATG
>SKIC01000075.1 GCA_007116685.1 Balneolales bacterium | reverse complement strand
CAAACTGCCCATTTGTTCATTGGTTTCATAAAAGTATCCCTCAAGTCTATTTTTGTTCTTTAATGGCGTCTTTGATGAGTTTGGAGTAACTCTCACGCTCTTTTCCTCTTTCGGCATCATAGAGACGTTTATGTTCTTGAGCTAATCCTTTGCGTAGACTATAACACATAATTAGCAAAACAATGACAAAAGGAAGCCCGGTAGAAATAGATGCGGCTTGTAAGGCACCTAGACCTCCACCAATAAGCAGTACAGCCGCCACAGCACCTTCGGCTGAGGCCCAGAAAACTCTCTGACCTACAGGGGCATCAATTTTTCCACCACTTGTTAGTCCATCAATCACAAGCGAACCGGAATCAGATGATGTTACGAAGAAACTCAATACCAATATAATTGCCAGAAAAGAAGTAATTAATGCTAACGGAAACTGTTCTAAGAGAATAAAAAGTGAGGTGGTTTGATCAGCTTCAACGGCAGCAGCAATTTCTGCAACGCCAGTTGTTTCCAGATATAGTGCTGTACCACCAAAACCGCTCATCCATAAGAAGGTTACCATTGTGGGTACAAGTAATACACCCATTACAAACTCCTTAACCGTTCGTCCTTTAGAAATACGTGCAATAAACATTCCTACATAAGGCGACCATGAAATCCACCATGCCCAGTAAAATACAGTCCATGTACTCATAAAAGAGCCTTCTTCATCGAACGCTTCCAGCCAGGTGGCGAATTCAGGGAAATTCTGTAAGTAATAGCCTGTGCTTTGCACAAAAGTTCCCAGAATATAAAAGGTTGGACCAAGCACCAGTATAAAAAGTAAGAATAATCCTGCCAGTCTGATATTGAATTCACTTAGAACTTTTACTCCTTTATGAACCCCAAGTACTACAGATACTATCGCTACTAGTGTAACCACAACGATAATGATAACTTGAAGCGTAGTGGTATTTTCAAGGCCAAATACGAACTCCATTCCAGCACCTGCTTGCGCAGCTCCCAGACCAAGCGAAGTTGCTAGTCCAAATAAGGTTGCCAGAACAGCAAGTATATCAATTACGTCACCCATCCATCCCTTAATTCTATCACCTAGCAGTGGATAAAATACAGATCTGAAAGAAAGTGGTAATTTGCGGTTAAATGCGAAAAATGCCAGGGCAAGACCCACTATCGCATAAACAGCCCATGCGTGAAGACCCCAGTGCAAGAATGTTACACCCATAGAATCTCTCACGGCATCCACGCTACCAGTTTCGGCATGTGGTGGATAGAGTAAATGCCACATAGGTTCTGCTACAGCAAAAAACATCAATCCAATACCCATGCCCGCACTAAATAACATAGCAAACCATGCAGAAGTACTGAACTCGGTTTTTGCTTCTTTACCGCCAAGTCTAATATTGCCAAACTTGCTAAAAGCAAAATATAATGAGAAGCCGATGAATATGTTTACACCAGCAACAAACAACCAACTAGCCCAACTTGTGATACCAACACGAACTGAATTAAAAAAATCAGCAGCAGCATCACCAGCAATAAGGGTTCCTACAATTAATAGCGTAATCAATATCACGGACGGCCAAAAGACCGGTCCGTGGATGTCGAAATACTTCTTCTTTTTTGTCTTTTTCTTAGTTTCAGACATAAAATCTCCGTTTTAAATAAGTATGGTTTAGAAGTAGAATCCAATATTAATATTGAATCGGATATTGTATTCTGAATCACCAATACCTAGGTCTTCGTGACCGGGACCAACACCTACACCAAATGCATCGGTTAACCAAGGTTGATTCAATCCTTGTGCTATATCTACATAGGTAAATACCGGACCAGCGGAGATAAGAAAGCCGGTAATATTTTGAATCGTCTCCTGAAAGTTGTTATCCAGAGTTAAAACGTTTCCATCAGCAAGATTTGTCTGACCCTCGCCAACCAAATTTTGCATATAGCTGAAATCATTATAAAAAGTAAGATTTGTTATTGGTCCCCAGGAAACGTCTACTGTACGGGCAAGTCCAAGTGTGGCAATCCAAGCTTCAGTGGAAACTTCGTAAGGAATTCCATAGGCTCCCATAAATACGGTTGATAATTCATTTCCATTATCATCATCAGCATTCATGTTATAGTACAGAAACTGAGGCTTAACGTTTACAGCTCCAAAGTTAAAATCTCCATGAACAGCAAAAGCATAACGAGTGCTGAATTCATCAAGAACAGAATTGTACAGTTGACCGAATTGACCGGAAACGCCAATTTCACCAATATCAATATTATGAGCATAGCGTAAATTGAATTGGTTTCGCTCGGTTAAAGACGCATTCCCTTCAGGAATCACATCGTAGGAATAACGACCGCTTCCGCCAGTTCCAAAGGATGCAGGTGGTCCTTCCGGTTCGGGTTGAAAAAAGTAAGCGACATCAAACTGACCACTATCGGTAGTTTTTGTGAATTTAATACCCATATCGTGGTCATCTTCCAAGCCAACATAATAGGGGAGACTGAACCACCAGTTATTCGAATTGTATTGCAAGTTACCAAATGGCACTTGGGTAACACCAAGTTGGACTTGAGTCTCGGGGCTTAAATCATATTCCAGCCAACCTTGTTTTATGAAATGTGTGCCGAATGTAGGATAAAACCGGTATTCAAAATTCAAGCCAATACCACCGGGATTATCGTAAACTACATTTAACCGCCAGGTATCCATAGTAAAGGAACCTTTGGTTGCATCCATATCACTTTCGAAACTTTGTAGAATAATATTGTATCTGACAGCACCTCCAACGTGCAGGCTGGGACCATCTTCATCTGATTGTGCGGCAATAGCTTCATTACTTTCTACAGCAGGATTAATTTTTCCTGTACCTAACATCATATACGCGAATAGAATTGTCGTAATTAAATACTTCATGTACTCCGTTTTGTTTTTTATTTCAAGGAACATGCCGGATTTTCCGACATTATAATGTTCAAGTCAAAGAAAACGAACTATATATGGACTTTCAAGTTTTAATTAAAAAGATCAAATTTTGATATTTATACACCATTTAGGGCTTTTTTAATTGTCTTCATAACATTATAATTCTCATCACGTTTTATCGAATCAGAATCATTTATTAAGCATATTACATGCGGTTTATTTTCAAATTTACTTTTTCCTTTTGCCTGGCAAGCTTATTGTTTGCTTCATTACTCGAAGCTCAAAATATCACTCAAGAGTATGTGGTTGGATATGGCGAAGTAGAATTCATTCAGGATGAGATTCTGATTCGTTTTCATGATTCTGTATCGCAGAGACAAAGACATGCAGTCAAAAGTGATTTGAGAGCCGAGCCCAAAATCCATTATCGCCTAATTGATGCCGAATTATGGACATTAAGCGGAGTTACAGTATCTGATGCCATTGCTGCTTATCATAAACACCCAGACGTAAAATATATACAGCCCAACTTTGTGTACTATCGCGAAGTACCTGAAATCCATCCGAATGATATTTTTGAAACCTCCCAATCTGTATCAACAAATATTCCTAATGATGCTCTGTTTGACACGCAATGGAGCTTATTAAATACCGGTCAGTCTATCTCTTCTTTTGGTTCAGGTACCACTGGTGCGGATATAAGTGCTATGGATGCCTGGGGAATTCAAACCGGATCGAGAGAAGTAATTATTGCCATTCTCGATTCAGGAGTAGATTACTCCCACATTGAT
>SKIC01000231.1 GCA_007116685.1 Balneolales bacterium | reverse complement strand
TGCATTCCAAAAAGGTTTAATAACCGCTTTGGAAGCAAGAGCTCTCGGGGTACATCAAATTTTTGCACCCGTAGTGGATGTAAATAACAATCCGTCCAATCCGGTAATCAATATCCGTTCATTTTCAGAGGATCCTGAAATTGTATCTAAATTTGCATCTGCTTTTATAGAAGGAGTTCAATCCCAAAGTTTGTTGGCAACTGCTAAGCATTTTCCCGGTCACGGAGATACTAATATTGATTCTCATTTCTCTCTGCCAACAATCCATCACGATTTTGCTCGTTTGGACTCGGTAGAATTGGTTCCTTTCCGCGCTGCTATTGATACAGGGGTACGTAGCATTATGAGCGCTCATATCGCCTTTCCTGAAATTAGTGGCGTACCCGGACGTCCCGGAACTCTGGATTACCGTATACTTAATGGATTATTAAGAGACTCACTCAGTTTTGAGGGTATTATCGTTACTGATGCGCTTGAAATGGAAGGCATTGCCTCGTATTACTCTCCTGGCGATGCAGCCATTTACTCACTCCTTGCCGGTGCGGATATGCTTCTGATTTCTCCAGATGAAATTACTGCTATCGATGCCATCATCAGAGCTGTTAAAAACGGCAGGATTAGTGAAGAGAGAATCAATCGCTCAGTGTTGAAAATTCTGAAATTGAAATTCGAAAAAGGCTTATTTGAAAACAGATTGGTTGACGTAGACAAACTTCACGAAGTCATCAATATCCGTGATCATCAATTGATATCAGATGAAATTGCCCGCCATTCTATTACGCTTTTGCGAAATCAAGGCGGCTTAATTCCGGTACGCCCTCATCAGCATCCTAAGGTTACTGTAATTTCTCTGGCTGAAGATCAATCCGGTAGTACCGGAAGTGGATTTGCTCGCGCCGTACGAGATTATCATCCGGACGTTAATTTTCACGTTCATGATCGAAGAACGAGCAATTCAGACGAAAACCGATTTATTGAGAGTGTAGCACAATCAGATTTGGTCATTATTGCTTCGCATATCACAGTTAGAATGGGTAGTAATCTGCAATTAAACAATCGCCAACGTGCATTTCTGGATCGCATAATACAGCAGAGAAAACCCATGGCTGTTGTAGCTTTTGGGAACCCGTATATTCTCTCTGATTTACAAGAAGCAGATGTACACATTGCAGCTTGGTCTTCCATTCAAAATCACTCCAATGCAACTGCCGCTGCCATATTTGGAGCATCAGACATCAATGGCCGATTGCCAATCAGAATTCCCGGACTGTATGAAATCGGAGATGGTTTATCCGTTGAGAAAGCAATATTGCGCCCGGATGAACCAGAAGTTGCCGGTTTAGTTGCTGATTCTTTACGAAGGATAGACAGACTAATTACACAGGCCATTAAAGATTCCGTATTTCCTGGCGCTCAAGTTGCCGTTGTGAAAGATGGGATTTTAGCTTTCCACGAATCTTTCGGTTACCACGATTATACCAAAAGAACACCTGTACGCAGTACAGATATGTACGATATCGCTTCCATCACAAAAATTGCAGCTACTACCCTTGCAGCCATGCGTCTTGTGGATGAAGAGCGTTTATCACTTGATGATAGGCTTAGTCAATTCTATCCTGAATTTCGTCGAGGAGACAAGCAAGAAGTAACTATACGTCAACTACTTACACACACTTCAGGTCTGCCTGCTTTCCGTACTTATGTGGATGAACATCAGACCAAAGCAGAGATATTGC
Organism: Balneolales bacterium; assembly: GCA_007116685.1. GTDB lineage: Bacteria > Bacteroidota > Rhodothermia > Balneolales > Natronogracilivirgulaceae > SKIC01. Next base: position 1,979 of record SKIC01000231.1, on the reverse strand, counting down.
GGGCTATTTTGAATGAGCCCTTAATAAACAAGCCCGGAACAGAATATGTGTATAGTGATTTAGGATTTATTCTTCTGGCAGATATTATTGAACAGATTATCAGAGAACCTCTGGACAGATATCTCACGAGAACATTTTATTATCCTCTTGGAATGCAGTGGACACTTTTTAATCCACACAGACGCGGGAGAGCTTTTGTAAACAGAGTTCCGCCAACTGAAATTGATACTGATTTCCGAAATAAAGAAATCAAAGCTGAAGTACACGACGAAAGAGCCTATTTCATGGGCGGTGTTGCGGGTCATGCCGGCTTGTTCTCTACTGCTCAAAATTTGGCAATCTTTGCTGAGTTAATGTTAAATAAAGGTGTTTACGGAAATCGCAGATATTTGAGTGAAGAAGTCATTGAAACCTTTACTGCATTACAGCCAGAACCGGGTAATCGTGCATTGGGATTTGATTTGAGAAGCCCAACAGGATTCACGACAGCCGGTCAATTTACCAGTGAACGCACTTTCGGGCACCTCGGTTTTACAGGAACAAGCATGTGGATTGATCCGGAAAATAATCTTGCAATCATTTTATTGACCAATAGAACATATCCTGACCGATCCTACGGTTCCGCAATCAGCCGAATTCGCAGTATGGTATCTGATGAGGTGATGAACAGCATAAGCAAATAGAACTATGGATTGGAAAGAATTACAAAAACGTACATATACTCCCTTTTCTGACTTAAACGAGGTTTGCGTGATCGAAGGATCATCAGGTGCTTTTTATCCCGGAGTACGGATAGAAAATGGCTCTTTCCCACTTTCTATTGATGCAGAGCAAGCCGCCATCGGGTTTTGTTACACGCAACAAGATGAGCCGGAAAAAATATACTATCCTGACAATCAGGAACCTGATTCATATTGGATTAATGAATTAAATCTTGAAGTAATTATTGGGCCATTACCGTCTGATATTGTTTTCCCAAATGTGACCGAAGAAATTTCTGATGATAATATTTATTCCCGGCTGAAAGACTTAAACAAACGCGCCAAGTCCCCTAATTCGAGTTTTAGCGTTTCTGCTTTTTTAAAAACAGAAAATGGATGGTTTCCAGGAGTAAATATTGAGTTTTCAGATTGGCAAAAAGGCCTTTGTGCAGAGCGTGTAGCCATATCCGGTGCCATATCCAGTGGTTACAAAAACTTTACTCAGATAGCTATATATGCCAATAAAGGTTCTTTTATTAGTCCCTGTGGAGGTTGTAGACAAGTTATGCTAGAGCAACTTCCTGAAGGAAAAGCAACACTTTATCATCCGAATGACAGCAAAAGTACGCATCGGATAGCTGATTTTCTCCCTTATGCATTCAAAACCCTAAGTCTGTAATCTATGTCCTTTGATTTTTTGTTGTTATTAGATCGTGAGCATCTTGATAATGGAATGTTTCTCAGATCACTATCGGATAAACTAGCATTAAAGAAAAACAATCGCGGAATAATATTACACACAGACAGCGCTTACACAGATAGAATAATACAAACCGGTGTATTCCGTGAAGAAGCAGAAAAGCGCAGCTTAAAAGATTTGAATAATCGTCTTATTGCCTTATTAGCAGATTCAGGAGTGCCCGCTATAGGCTTGAGTGGTCATAAAAAAGGTTTTGTAATACAGAATACAGATGGTAGCCTGGAACTGGATAGCAGCTTTCTTCAAAAACTTCCCAAAGGGGTACATCTTGTCATGAATCATTTGGGACTTTCCAGTGATAATGAATCCGTCATTATTCCTTTTCAGGAAATGGCTCATGCTTTATGGCAATCACTTTCCATTCAAGAAGTTATTGCATTCCGAAATGACGACGAACAAGGAATTATAGCAACAGGCGAACCTTTTGTGTTGGAGCCAAATTCTGATATATCTGATAAAAATCTGAATATGGTGCCTTCAGATATCAAAAAAATGCCCTTTCAAGTAAAAATAATTGG
>SKIC01000195.1 GCA_007116685.1 Balneolales bacterium | reverse complement strand
TTGGTAATTTTTTCGATATTCCTGGCCTGTGTGGCGGTAAGGTCATCATCAAAAATGAGTGCATCCAGGGTATTGGCGGCAGCAAAATCTCTGAGTTCTTCTAATTTTCCCGCACCTATATATGTGCTTGGATGCGGATGATCACGGCTTTGGAGAAATTTCTCGATGGTTATTCCACCGGCGGTGTCTGCAAGTAAGGCAAGTTCTTCAAGATATTCTTCGGCTTGCTCACGGATGATATCTCCTCCATAAACACCTATTAGCGCTACACGCTCTTTTTCTTTTTTCTGTCGGTCAATTAATGATTTCAATAAGGCGGGTCAGTGTATGATCGTTAAGTATAGTTTATAGTTTATTCTGAGTCTTTTCTGATTTGCTCAAGGCCGTATACAGGCAGTGAACCTGTAGAAAATCTTCGGCTCAATTTCCGATCCAGAATTTTGCGAAATGTCTTGATTTGTTTTTGAGGGACCGGCAATTCCAATTTAGCAGACTTTTTCACCTCAGTCATCGGTTCTTCATCAATGTAGAAGAAGGTGTACACAATTCCACTATCATTACTCTTTTCCACATAATCTACGATATCTGCCCAGGCGATAGTTTGAGATGGGTCATTGATGTTTTTTACGATACCATGATCTGTGATATAACGCTTCATCATATAATAACTGGCCAAAAACCAATTAAAACCAATCCATAGATAGCAGGCAATGGCTGTAATGTGCTGTTGCTGACCTTGTTGGGTAACAAAGGCAGCCAAGCCCACGCAAAACAGCAAGAATACCGTTGCAAAAAGCGGGTAGCCCATCAATTTTCCAGAAGCCCAAACTTGCTCAACATTTCTGAGGCGAACGGTATTCATGATCGTTGCCATGGTCAAAATGGTAGTGGCAACGGTAAAGAAAGCAAGTAAAATCAACTGCAAGGTTTGTAATTGTGTTACATCAAAGGTCATTTTTTGGTTATGATGATTTTTCTACGCGATACTGTTTAGAAATAAGTGATTCTAAAATCAAAAAAACAAGTGCTATCCACAAAAACCAGTTCCAAATTTCGCTCCCGAAACTTGCTCTCTGAATTCTAAGTGATAATTCTTCAGAGGAATACGAACTACTTTCGATGATATCCAGTATGCTAACGGACTCAGATAGTTTTTCTTTTATCGCTTCTGAAGATAAATTTCTGAAGTCTGATTCTGAATTATGTTGATTGACACCAATTATTTGAGTTTGTGCTCCATCAGTAAGTTCTGCCCAGCCCGGCTCCCAATCCACGGCATCAGTTACAATTCTGGTTCCCATACCCGTCATGGTTGCTTCCGGCCGAATGGTGACATCATTCAATGCAATTTGAATATCCAGACTTTCAAAATCATGAACCCATTCAAATGGTCTGCCAATAGTGAATTCCTGTAATCCGCCCTGATCCAAAGAAACCACATATAATGCCATTCGGAAATACAAAGGCGCAAATAAAGGGTTCACCGGAAAGTTTGACCATCCGGGATCAGCGCCAAGTGAACTGATTAAAATTACGCCTGAGCCGTATCTATGCTCAGAAAGTAATGCTTCGTTGAGATTTGATCTCAAAACCACATTGGTTCCTGATTGGCGGCCCGGTTCGTATAGCATGTAGTAGTATAAATCCGGCAGGGGAATTCGAATATTTTCATCTTCTTGTTTGTCAAAAATCTCATCTAAAATGGGATGTCCTTCTCTAAGATTTTCAAACGAGGCTACAGATTCAAATCTGCCGTAATCGCCTCTGAAACCCACAAATTGTCCGCCATTTATTCTGCTTAAGAATTGATTGTAGGAATTAATTTCGGATTGTTGGCCCGGGAAAATGAGCAAGCCCCTGCCCTCTTGCACAAAACCCTGCAAACTTTCTTGTAAATAGCCCGGAATGGTGGCTAATCCATTTAATATTACCGCATCAAATTGAGTGATATCCTCTTGCCTGAACGTTTCGGGAGTAAATCTCTGGTAATCCAACTGGGCACTGGTAGTTCTGGCTGCTTCTAAAACGGGACGCAAAAACGAAGATCCGTGAATATCCGGGTTTTCAATCAGGGCAACCATTCGGGATTCGGGAATACGAAGAGCGAAGTAGTAATTATTATCAAAAGTGTAAGGATCTCCCTCGAGGCGGGCAACACCTCTTACATCGCCAACTTGTTCAGGGATGAATTCAAACAAAAAACGGCGTTCTTGTCCGGCCTGCAAAGAAACTTCGTACTGTCCAAGAGAGCGCCCTTCCATTTCAACATTCAAGAAATGATTACTTACAGACTCATCGCTGTAATTTTGGACACTTACTTCAATGGTCATAGGTAAATTTCGCCCAATTATTTGGTTTGGACTTCGTACCGTATTTATACCCACATTTACAGAGGGCTGAGAACCTACTTTCACAAACTGAACCGGCAAACGCTCATTTTTAATATCTACTTCTTCTAAAGCCGAAAGACTGTTCTCCGCCACATCGCTAAACCAGTACAAAACTCTGGAATCGATGCTGTAATCCAGCATTCTGTTTGAGGTTTCTGTAAGCGCCCTTCTTGAAAAATTACCTTTATTAACTACCTCAATATCATCAATAATCGCTCTGGCTTCCGGTCGATTAACTATTCTGTTCTGAATTTGCGATCCGTGCGTTACCGCTATAAAAAAGCGATCATCGGAGTTGGCGTTATCCAGAATATCGTTCACAATGGTTTTGACCTGATCTAAATATGGACCATTTTCATCGATTTGAGCCATCGACGGGCTATTATCAATCAGTAATCCATAGAGCGTGGGTCCGCCATCCGCAAAACCACTTAATTGAGGTGGAAGAAATGGTCTTGCCAGAGCAAAAACCATAAAACTGATAGCCAAGGCTCTGGCAGCAAGCAACAACCATCTTTTAATATTCAGGCGACGAATGGTAGTTTTGCGCAATTCCGAGAAGAAAGAAATCGTTGAGAAGGCAATACGCTTAGGCTTTCGCAAGTTGATGAGGTGAATCACCACGGGGATGGCCAGGGCAACTAGTCCAATCAGAAAAAAGGGATTCAAAAAACTCATTTACAGAAAAAAACCTTACCTTTCGAGCCTGTTTGTGAATGCAGATGTATGTACATCAAAATTATTACTACTGAGAAGTTATCAATTCAGAACTTAAGATATATGAAGAAAAATCGTGCGTCATTTCGTTTCCATAGCATAATACTTGTTTTGCTGACCAGTATGTTTGCTTGCGAACGCATGCCGGATGAACATTGGGTAAAAACGATTCCCGAATATACACCCGTTGTTATCATACCGGAACGTGGTGTCAGTATTTCCGATCAACTTCGTGCTGATTACATGCCTCTGTTAGATGACGTCACTGCATCAGCCTTATCACTGATTTCACAAGTGGAGAACGAACCTCAGGTTTCTGTATTGCTTCGCTCCATCGCTCTTGTTCCCACGCGCGCCGTAGCCTGGCATGCCATGTGGATTTTAGAAACTCGCAGCGGACTCCTTGAGCGAATCGCCTCTCAATTTGAACAACCATTCACCATCAATTCTTATCGTTTTTCGAATCAGGTTATTCGGGTATTACATATAGAAGAACGACCACTCTACGCTGTTGAATTGGGAAGGTGGCTGCTGGTTTCGGAAAGTTCTTTCGCTATAGAAGAAGCCATTCGCACTTATTTGGGTGAAAATCCTTCTTTGGATATCAATCC
>SKIC01000200.1 GCA_007116685.1 Balneolales bacterium | reverse complement strand
GTTAAGAAAGAAAACGTTCCGCTGATGAGCATTCAGAATTTTTCGGAGCGATGTGGAGCTTCGTTTTCTTTTAGCGGAATGTAGTGGAGTTTAGCCAATTTTTTCTCAGGTCGGTGAGTTTTGGTTACTTTTGTTCACTCAAAAGTAACAGATCGTTGAAATAAGGTTAAATTCGAGGACGACTCAATTTAGGTGAAAAACTTTACCACATTTAATTCCACAAAACCCGTAACTATCGACATTATTTTTGGGAGCTCTGACGCAGACGAGAGATTCATTAATACCGTCCGATCACCGAGGACAAGAACTCACATTTTGAGTTACTCCCCAATTTTTGTCGTTGATCCCAAATTGATGGGCTGTACGTTTTTGGGTCTGTAGCGTGTTCTTTAGTTATTATATTTCGTACCTACGGCACTTTTTATTAGGGAGGGCTTTCTTTATTTCTACCGATATTGCGTCCCTCCGGGACTTTTACTATGGAGGCTTTTCTTGTTTTCTGTGTAAATATAGAGCGGTAGCGTTAATTTTTTGGTGCTTTTTCTACCAATCTCGTAAACATGCCCTAATTTGTGGCATAAGCGTGCGCCGTGGCGTACGCCGGATATTGCGCCGGGTGAAGATCACATCGGCGGGTAGTTGTTTAACGAGAAACGTTTTTACAACACAATTCTGCACGCTGAAGGTGTGCCATATTTCGCCCGGGCTATTTTATCTGTGAATACAGACTGTTGTCTTTTCCAATCATGACGTCTGATATCATGGTATGAAGCCAACTTTTGAGATTAGATGAGTTAGGGATATCTGATACCCAAGCGATCTCTTTACGTTTTTTTAATGGAAATTGCTCTAACAAAGTAGCTATCTCGACCGGATTAACCCACATATCCTTCTGCTGAGCCTCATTTATGGCTTGCTCCCAATTGAATTCATAATTCCTTGAAATGTAAATCAAATCGATTACATCTTTTGCTTCTAGCCTACTCAAAGCCGTGAGCTTATTACTCAAAATGTTTTGAACAGAATCTGTTCTTATGCAAAGATCTGTAGCATTTATTTGTCCAAAACGAGTGGAGATGTCATTTACAAAATCTACTTTAAGTGAACAATTTTCTTCTACAATGAATACACGTGTAAAGGTTTTTAATGTAGTAGCAATCTCGGCAGTATAACCGCTTGCAGTAAGGTGATTTATAACTAAATCTACCTGTTTCTTAAAAAGACTGTCGTCATTAACAAAAAAATCCAAATCCTCTGAATATCGATGATTCAGATAAGCCCTACTTAAAGCGGTTCCCCCTGTCAGATAAAAAGAAGTATCAACCTCCGCAAATACTTTTAAGACTTTATTTTGCAGTGGATAAAGAATATTCTGATAATAATCTGCGTGCATTTTTATAATATTTTCGCTTTTCTTCAGGAAATAGTCTTTCAATTTTGTCATCCGTCAAAACATCATACAAACTTTCCGGACCAAAAAGTTGAATTATTTCGTACCAGGAAGCGCTACTCAATACTTTTATCAGAAGATTTTCATCATTTTTCATAGCCACCGTGGGATTTTCTAAAAAAGTAGCCTTAAAAAGGTCACGCTTTTCAATTGGAATATCCCAAAGTAATCGATCTACAACTGAAAGTTTTGAGGATTTCATGAGGTTACAGAGTTATGAGTTTGTTTTTTGGCAAGAACCGCATAGCATGAAGGCACAAAACTTATTGCCCAAAAAGTGTGTCTAAGGCACCTTGCTCAGATTTAAGTTAGTAATTTTTAATCAGTGTTGGGAGCGCTAGCCTGATTTACCACGTAGCTGTGCCATTTTTTGGTCTGGATTTGTGCGTAAAGGCAAAATAGATTTTCGGCGCGGAATGGGATGGGATTTTCGTCGAAGGTCGAAAGTTGAACGGGATTTTAGGTGAAAGGTGAAAGGGATTTGATAAAGAGTTTAGGGTTTAGGGTTTAGGGGCGGTCATTTCCACGATTAAAAAAATACGCACATAAGACTCCAAAATATCCGATTATTAATTAATCCTTTTCTACCAATACACCCTATTCAGTTCCGCTAGGAACAAAATATGGGTAGAAAAAAATTACAACCAACCATCCCAAAAGCCCCGTATGGGGCGAAATAGATGGCTTTGGGGAGATCGATTATTATGCAGAATTTAATGGGCTATATGTTTTTGGGCTGGTAGCGTATTCGCTAGCTATTATATTTCGTACCTACGGCACTTTTTGTTAGGGAGGGCTTTCTTTATTTCTACCGATATTGCGTCCCTCACGGGACTTCTTTACTATGGAGGCTTTTTTATCTTTTCTGCGTAAATTTAGGGCGGTAGCGTTATTTTTTTGGTGTTTTTACTATCAATCTCGTGAACATACCATAATTTGTGCCATAAGCGTCAGGATAACGCAGAATATTGCGCCGGGTGAAGATCACCTCGGCGGGTAGTTGTTTGTGCGAAGGGCGAGATATCTTGCTTTTTGTTATCGGGCGTTGTTGGTCAAAAAAGTTATTTCAGGCTGAATTCATAGCCGTTTTTATAGTGCTTACAACACGATGTAATTCTTCTTCTGTGAGGTTGGAACCGGATGGCAGACACAGGCCATGATAGAAAAGGCTTTCGCTGGTTCCGTTTAGGTAGGCGGGATAATCTTTGAATACCGGCTGTAAATGCATGGGTTTCCAAAGTGGACGAGTTTCGATGTTTTGTTTTTGGGTGGCGGAGTAGATGGGATACCAGGGGAAGGCTTCGGCAGGAGTTGAGCTTAATGAATCGGTTTGAGACTTCGGATTGTTTTTGGTCGAACGTTGAAAGTTCAAGGTTGAAGGTTTTATTAGGATGGTGGTTAACCAGCGGTTGGAGAAATAACCTTTGGGTTCGAATATGGTATAAAGTTTACTGGTTTCAGTTGGTTCAGGGTTTGAAGGTTCAAGGTTAAAAGTTTCTTTACCACTAACTTTCAACCTTGAACTTTGAACCTTCAACTTTTCAAAGTAGAATTCGAAATTAGCTCTGCGGGCTTTGATACGCTGGTCCAAAACTTCCATCTGCCCTCTTCCTATGCCGGCGGCGATGTTGCTCATGCGGTAGTTGTAGCCTACTTCTGAGTGCTGATACCAGGGGGCTTCGTCTCTGGCTTGGGTGGCTAAATGGCGGGCTTTTTTTATGGCTTCTTCGTTATTTGAAAGCAGTGCTCCTCCACCGGAGGTGGTTATAATTTTGTTTCCATTAAAGGATAAGACTCCAAAATCACCAAAACTGCCACACATTTTGCCATTGATCTGAGAACCCAGCGCCTCAGCAGCATCTTCTATGACTGGAATTTCATACTCCTTCGCAAGCTCCATAATTTCCGGCATTTTTGCAGGCATACCATATAAATGCACCGCGATAATGGCTTTTGGTTTCTTCCCTTTTTTGATGCGATCTTCGATGGCTTCTCTAAGCAGCTCCGGACACATATTCCAGGACTTCGACTCAGAATCTACAAATACTGGCATGGCTCCCTGATAGCGGATAGGATTAGCGGACGCCGAAAAGGTGAAGCTTTGGCAGATGACTTCATCTCCGTGTTGTACACCACAGAGGATAAGCGCGAGGTGGATAGCGGCAGTACCGGAACTAACCGATAGAATTGAATTAACTTCACAGTAGGACCGAACCTGTTCTTCAAAAGATTCAAGATTTTGACCTTCGATGTACTCTTCTGATTGAAGTG
>SKIC01000217.1 GCA_007116685.1 Balneolales bacterium | reverse complement strand
ATTTTATCCAGCGTTTCGAGCCCATTCTCATCACCAAGCATCAAATCCAGAAGTACTGCCTGGGGATTTTCATTTTGAATGAGTACAAGGGCATCAGCAGTATTTTGGGCTGTTAAGCATTCGTAATTGTCTTGTAACAAAAACGACAAGTCCTGCAAAAAATCGGGGTCATCATCTACCAACAATAGCTTCTTTTTCTTCATAATGAGCCTTCGAGCAACTCTATAGTTACTGTAGTTCCTTTCTTTTTACCTTCTGAATGTACCGTAATTCCGCCACCAAATTTGGAAAGCATTTCTTTAGCGCTCGTCAATCCCAAACCGCTGGAACCAAAGGTAGAAAACCCCTGATTAAATATTCTTGTTAAATCTGCTTGCGCTATTCCCATACCATTATCCTTTACGGAAATATATAAACGAGGAGCTTTTTTGTATAAGGTGATTTTGATTTCAGGACTATCGGTATGCTCAACTGCTTTTGCCGCATTATTTATTGTGTTGTCCAGAACTTGCATGAGCAAAGGACGGGGTATTAAAGCCGGATAATCTGCGTGAACCTCTTCCTGCTCTTTCACAAGTGAAATGCCCGTTTCACGACATAATTCTTCAGCTAAATCAGCTTGCTCCCTAACGGCATCACGCAAATCTGTGGTAAACATTTTCCAAATTTGTAATCGGATGGTTCTGATTGCTATGCGAATATTCGCAACTTGAACGAGAATCTCTGCACGGTTATCCCAAAACGAATTGGGATTAATAGTTTCTAAGTAAGTAGTGCAATCTTGTAAATCTGAAACTAGCCGGCCTGCAATTCCGGATTTCTCTGCCAAATAGGCCAACTTCGCGGTTTCGGGTAAAAGCGTTCTCTGAAAATCTCGCAAACGCTCCGAAATCTGAGTTTTGATATTCGCTGATCCTGTCGCTGATACATTTTTTAGTAACATTTCCAGGCGATTTATCAGACTATTACCCCAGGCACCGTGTGAAAATCGTAAAAGTAATGCAACCAGTTCTTCCTGATATTCCTCTTTACTTTTAGATGATGCCCCAAGATTTAAAATCAATGGAAGCCCAATCCCGACGAGAGAGGCCATTAATGGTAAACCTATATGAATAGCGGTAGCATTATTTCTGGTTAAAAAGAGTAATGCCCAAAAAAGGACGCTATTAACTACCAAAAGCAAGGTACTGGTATCAAAGCTCCATCGATATTGCCTGCTACCATACCTTAGTCCAAAAAGTATGATTATGTGCCCGGTTAGTATCAAAAGTATATAACCATAGAACCACCACTGCTCCATCAGATAGCGGGCATGAATACGGAAGGTTATTGCATGATGAAATTTCTTAGCATCTGAAAATACAATTTGGGAACCATGTGACACAATATTTTTCTGGCTTTCTACCGGTTTACCAGCATAATTTTTTAATACCGCCAAATAAGCCGATCCTAACACTAAAAGATCAGGACGTTGATTGCCATTATAATCCCAAACGACCCACTGCCCATTTTGAAGCAAATCCATTGCAATAAAATCTTGAGCATCTTCAAAACCATTTTCATCATTTAAGAAGACGCGTCCATTCATTTTATTTTTACGGTTATAGCTGATAACCAAATCTTTACGGTTATTACCATTCAGGTCTGCCAGAGTTATCCCTTGCACATCAGGGCCGGTAGAAATATGAGCAAAGGAAAATTCATCATGTTTGATATCATGGCTACCATTGTTCAGGAAAAATTCGATGCTATTTACACCGCTGTATCGAATTATATCAGGTAAATTATTACCGGAAATATCTGCACTTACAACAAACTCTGTATTATTGATTTCCGGAAATACATAAATACGATTACTGTCAGGGCTGTTGGATCTAATATCATAAATAATTTTGTCTGGTCGCCAATAATTAGCCAGATACAAATCCAGATTACCATCTCCATTGAAATCTGCGAAAGACAAATCGGTTATCCAGCTTTGCGTAAACAGCAAAGTCTGCTTTTCGGAGAATTGGAAAGCGCCTTGCCTTCTATTTGGTATCCAAAAGGCCTCGCCTACCTGAAGATTACTTGAATAATAAAAGCCTAAAACCAAGTCCAATTTGCCGTTTTGATTTATATCCTCTGCACCAAGAAAATTCATTCGGCTGTATAAGTCGCTTGGTATTTGCACGCTGTGATAAGGCCTCAGTCTTTGGAATAAAAAGCGATAAAAAACAAGTTCCGTAGCTTCCGGCCTATGTTGCACGGTAACCAACTCTGCTAATCCATTTCCACTGAAATCAAAAGCGTATAATTCATCAATTCGATTCAATGGTTCGGTAAAAATCAATTCCGATATATCAAAAAAGCGCCCAAATTCATCCGACCTATACACACGTACCTGATTACTTCTTTCGCTATCCCATAATATGTGATGATAATCTTCATTGGGTTTTAGTTTCGCTCTAGTGTATCGGATATTCCGGGCTGAAGGCATAAACGATAAATCTAAAACCGTAGCAGCCTCAACCAATCGAAACGAATCGGCTTCCTCTAATCTCCACATTCGACCCATTTCATCTTGTAATAAAGTGCAGTCATTGGGACTAGTGTACATCCCCAACATCTCAGTCTTTGCCGGTAAAGGAATGGGAAGAAACCGATAACCATCAAACTTCCACACGTTAGATTTTCCTATCCAGTAAATTCCATCTGACAATGATCTAGCTTGTCTGAAAATCGCGATGTCATCGGGTACGCTTACCCGCTCTGAAACAAATCGATTTTCATTAAATCGAAACATGGTTCCATCATTGTGAAAAGTGACGAAAGAACCGTCAGGAAGTTCATTAAATGCGATAACATCTGAAATCTGAGACATTTCTACTGGAATTTTGAGAAACTCCCAGGTTGTTGTATCCACCTTAAAAACACCTTCGCCTCTCATGCTCAAATATAATTCACCATTGTGCCAACCTACTGCCATAACGTGCGCCCTGGTAGGTGGTGTAATCATTTCATGCCCATCCTGATCTACTAATATCAAGGTGCCGTGATCGCCGGCAAAGAGTAAGCGTTTTTCATCTATTCGCACAGGAAAACGAACAGGTACCGTTGCCGATGGAATCGGTTGCTCCCAATTCCGCGCATCCTTCGATGAATAGAAATGGGTGTCAAAATTATTATCTACACAAAAAAACCAGAATGTTTTATGATGGCGATATGCGAGTTTTCTAAGGCATTCATTATCTGGTAACTCAGCATCAATCCAAGTTCCATCCGTATTTCTGAATTTTAAAGATAATTCTGTAGAGGGAATAATTACCGGATGCCTCTCACCGGTTATGACGGGAAAGAACGATTCTACATCCGTAAAAACCGGATTCCAAAACAACTCTTCCGCCTTAGCAGGAATTAGACTAAAAAGAAATACAAGTATGGTTGCTATTGCTATTCTCATCCACATTTTCAATTACGATATGGATATGAAATATATGCAATAGTCCAGTAAACAGCTTTATTGGAATACTGTTTTTGGGATTTAATCCTTGTTTTTAAAAATCTTCTTTACAAAGCCCCAAACAGATTTCTTTTTCTTGGCTTCCGCTTTTTCGATTTTCTTTTCGATACGAACCATATCCGGAGACTGAACTTTGCTTATCAAATCTTTGCGTTCGTTCTGTAGTTTTTTGCCGGGTTGTTTGTTTGAATTTTTCGGCTTCGTTTTCTTCGGAAATCTTGGCGGACGCTT
>SKIC01000255.1 GCA_007116685.1 Balneolales bacterium | reverse complement strand
CATTTTTTTTGAAAATATTTTTTCTATTCATGCAGTATCAAAAAAGCGCTTTCAACTGCTAAAGTACTTGTTTTTTATGGGTTTTTGTGATGAAATATTTGAATTATATCGATTTTTTATTCATGTTATAAGGCAAGTCATCGCACAAAAAATCTGATTAATCGTTATTAGGGGTTTAATCTTTCTTTAAGGTTATTCAGGTTATTGCTCTATTACTTATCAAGTTCAAAAAATTTATGTCTGAAGTATCTGGAAGTTTTCCAACCAAGCAAGGACTCTATGATCCTGCTCATGAACGTGATGCATGTGGAATCGGATTTGTTGCCAATATTAAAGGTAATGCCTCTAATGATATCGTTAAGCAAGCCATTAAAGTTCTCATAAACCTCGATCACCGTGGTGCCACCGGTGCTGAAATGAATACCGGTGATGGCGCAGGTATCTTAATGCAACTCCCCCATGATTTTCTAAAAACTTCTTGCCAGGGCTTGGGTTTTGAACTGCCAGACCCCGGTCATTATGGTGTAGGTATGTTATTTCTTCCCGGTCTTCGTGAAGATCGCCTACCCTGCGAGCGAATTGTCCAGAATATTATTGAAGAAGAAGGCCTGAAAGTTCTGGGGTGGCGAAAGGTTCCCACGAATAATACCTCACTTGGTGAAACAGCTATTAAATCAGAACCCTCTGTGCGTCAGGTTTTTATAGAGCGACCCGAACATATCAACACAGATCTGGATTTTGAGAGAAAGTTGTACGTTGTGCGAAGAAGATGTACCCGTGCGGTTGCTGAGACTGATCTCGACATCAACGAGAAAGATTTTTTCTACATAAACAGCATGTCTTGTAGAACAATTATTTACAAGGGGATGCTTACTCCTACGCAATTGGAGAAATATTATCGTGATCTCAGTAATCCAAGCATGAAAACGGCTATTGCGCTGGTTCACTCCCGTTTTTCAACCAATACATTTCCAAGTTGGAAACTTGCTCACCCTTATCGCTACATCATCCATAATGGGGAAATCAATACGGTAAGAGGTAATCAAAATTGGATGCACGCCAGAGAGAAAATGCTGCAATCTGATTTGTTTGATAATGATCTCTCCAAGATAATGCCGATTGTTCAGGAAGGCGGAAGTGATTCAGCGAAATTTGATAATTGTCTGGAGTTTTTAGCACTTAGCGGACGCTCTTTGCCTCATGCTATGATGATGATGATTCCCGAACCCTGGGAAAAGCACGAGCGCATGGAAGATGATAAGCGCGCTTTTTATGAGTATCACAGTTGTATGATGGAGCCTTGGGATGGACCGGCTTCTGTGGCATTCACAGACGGAAAAGTTGTTGGTGCGACCTTAGACAGAAATGGATTACGTCCCTCCCGCTATTACATCACTCGTGATGAAACCATCGTTCTGGCCTCCGAAGCCGGAGTTTTGGAATTCCCGCCGGATGAAATCATGTCGAAAGGTCGCCTGCAGCCCGGTAAAATGCTACTGGTGGATACCGTTGAAAAACGAATCATCAGTGATGACGAAATTAAATCTTCGCTAATCACAGAAAAGCCTTACCGCGAATGGTTGGATAAAAACCTGATTGATTTTAGCGACGTGAGTTTGGAGTTGAAATATCCGGAACCGGAACTCAGTCACGATAATATATTGCTGCGACAAAAGGTCTTTGGGTACTCTTATGAGGACTTGAGAGTAAATATTGGTCCGATGGCTGAAAACATGCTTCAACCTATTGGTGCAATGGGTAATGATGCGCCTTTGGCTGTTTTATCCAATCAACCACAGTTGCTGTATAATTATTTCAAACAGCTTTTTGCACAGGTCACCAATCCTCCGATTGACCCAATTCGCGAAGAATTAATTACATCCACGGAAACCTATTTGGGATCTCAGGGAAATATCCTGGATATGACTGAGGATAGAGCTCAGCAGATTAAACTCCGCTATCCGATACTCACTACTGAGGAGTTTGACAAACTAAAGAAATTCAAACATCCCAAGTTCAAAACCGCTGAACTCCCGATTTTGTTTGAAGCCGGGTCCGGTGGTAAAGGTTTGGAAAAAAGCCTGCAGAATCTTTTCAAAAGCGCGGATAAAGCCATCGAAAAAGGTGCCAATATCCTCATTCTGTCAGATAGAAAATTCGATGCTAAAAAAGCACCCATTCCCGCTCTATTGGCAGTATCCGGCTTGCATCATCATTTGATAAGAATGGGTAAACGCACGGAAGTAAGCATTGTTCTAGAATCCGGCGAACCCCGCGAAACACATCATTTTTGCTGTTTATTGGGATATGGTGTGGATGCCGTAAATCCATACATGGCCTACGAGAGTCTTTTCGACATGATAAAAGAAGGACTTCTCACAAAAGTAGATTACACCAGTGCGGTAAAGGGATATAATCAAGCCGTTGTGAAGGGCATTGTGAAAGTGATGTCAAAAATGGGTATCTCCACGATTAAGTCGTACCGGGGAGCACAAATTTTCGAAGCACTTGGAATCAGCAAATCTGTCATTGATAAGTATTTCACCTGGACAGATTCCAGAATTGAGGGAATTGATCTCAATATTATTGCTAAAGAGGCGGAAATCAGACACAGCAAAGCCTACCCTGCAATTCAGGTAAACGGCACAGCTTTGGAAGAAGGCGGATTTTATAAGTGGCGCCGTAATGGCGAATATCACATGTATAATCCGAAAACAATTCACCTTTTGCAGCACGCTGTAAAAACCGGTGACTACGATTTGTACAAAGAATACACCCGTCTTTTAGATCAACAGGAAGACCCCGCCCCTACACTTCGTCATTTATTGGATTTTACATCAGAGGAAAATCCTATTCCTATTGATGAGGTGGAATCTGTAGAATCTATCTGCAAACGTTTCAAAACCGGAGCAATGTCTTACGGTTCAATCAGTGCAGAAGCCCATGAAGCTCTGGCAATTGCGATGAACAGAATTGGCGGTAAAAGCAATACCGGCGAGGGTGGCGAAGATCCTAAACGATATCAGTTGGAGAAAAATGGCGATTCCAAAAATAGCGCCATAAAGCAAGTGGCATCCGGACGTTTTGGGGTAACCAGTCAATATCTAACCGAGGCCAGCGAAATTCAGATAAAGATGGCTCAGGGCGCTAAACCCGGTGAAGGCGGTGAATTGCCCGGAAGAAAAGTGTACCCATGGATTGCAGATGTGCGCCTTTCTACGCCCGGTGTAGGTTTAATTTCTCCTCCTCCCCACCACGATATTTATTCCATTGAGGATTTGGCTCAATTAATTCACGATTTGAAAAACGCCAATCCGAAAGCACAAATAAATGTGAAGTTGGTATCCAAAGTTGGCGTTGGAACTATCGCTGCAGGTGTAGCCAAAGCCAAAGCCGATATCATTCTAATCAGTGGCCATGATGGCGGAACCGGAGCATCTCCTCAAACCAGTATTAAACACGCCGGCCTGCCCTGGGAAATCGGACTTTCTGAAGTTCACCAAACTCTGGTACTCAATAATTTGAGAAGCCGTGTAGTTTTGGAAACCGATGGTCAGATTAAAACCGGTAGAGATATTGTGCTTGCCACACTCTTAGGTGCTGAAGAATACGGTTTCGGTACAAGTGCTTTGGTAACCTTAGGCTGTATTATGATGCGCGTTTGCCATCTCGATACTTGTCCGGTCGGTGTTGCCACACAAAACCCTGATTTACGTGCGAAATTTACCGGTGATCCTGATTACGTTGTCAATTTCAT
>SKIC01000244.1 GCA_007116685.1 Balneolales bacterium | reverse complement strand
TTTCTTTAACGTCTTCAATACTCTCATCATATTTCCATTTCACTTGCGCCCAACCGGTTATTCCCGGCCTTACTTGCAGTCTTCTGCTATATAAAGGTATCTGCTTTTTAAACTGTTCCACAAAAAACGGACGTTCAGGACGTGGACCAACCAAACTCATATCCCCACGGATAACGTTTACCAATTGTGGTAATTCATCCAGCCTCAGCTTTCGCAACCATAAGCCTAGCGGAGTAATTCTGGGGTCATTTTCTTCTGCCCAAGCCGGACCTGTATTTTTTTCAGCATCCTGAAACATGGTCCTGAACTTATACATAGTAAAATTCTTACCATATTTACCAACTCTTTTTTGGCTATAAATAGGAGAACCGGGAGATTGAATTGGGATGATAATCAGCAAAAGTAACATCACCGGAGAGGTCAGAATCAAAATAAGCAGTGAGAAAATGATATCCATTGTTCTCTTTACAAACTGCTCCCATGAGGGCATAGGATCCGGCATAATTTCGATTAGTGGTAAACCAAAAATCTGATTTGTTTGATTCAAACCAACAATCATCTGATAAAAACTAGGAAGAATTTTTACCGAGATATCCGGCTGATCAATTTTATCGATTACATCTATAAGTCTGTCCTGGTCTTCCTGTTCCAGCGCTACAATTACATCTTTAATATCTTTTTCAGTGATTAAGGCAGATATTTCATTAAACCTGTCTAAATGCATTTCAACGGGGATATCCGAATCAGACATCTTTGTGTTTGGTACGGGTACAAATCCCAGAACATTCATTCCAAGTGTAGGATGGCGTAAAAGGTTATCATAAACTGATTTTGCCGATGGGCCTGTACCAATGATGATGGCATTATGTAAACCATAACCTTTTTGAACTCTAAGTTTTTGTACCGTTCGTAGAATGAGACGATTCAAAGACACGAATCCAAAAACGACCAACCAATATGCAAATGTAATGTTTTTTGCATAGTTGAGATTCTCTTCGGTCCAACCCAAACTATCTATAAATAGCATGAAGAATAATATGAGAACGCCAATAATCGTGATTTTGGCTACTCTTAGAATCTCATCGAACCTTGAAATCAGGTATAAACGCTTATATAGTCCAAAAATGGTAAACACAATAACCCAGTATAAAGCGATAATCACTCCGGGTAAAAATAACTGAGGTGGCTGAGCAGCTACTGTTTCCTGAACCAAACCCCACTCAAATCGTAAATAATAGAAGGCATACCACGAAAACACGAGATAGACAAAATCCATCACTACAGTCAAAAATGTATCCCGAATCTGTTTCAATGTGTTGTTAGTAAGTTCTATTTACGGTTGTGTTAATAACTTGCTAAATTAGCGTCCCAACACACGATAAACAAAATTTAATAGTAAAAATCATTGTTTGAATTAATTAAGCGCGATGACAGTACCAAGGCACGACTTGGAGTTTTAAGAACAGACCATGGTGAAATCCCAACGCCTATTTTTATGCCTGTTGGCACGCAGGCTACAGTAAAAGCAGTAAGCCAGGACGAGTTGAGAACTGCTATAAATGCTAAGATTATTTTAGGGAATACCTATCACCTATATTTACGCCCAGGTAATGAAATCATGAGACAGGCCGGAGGCTTGCACAAATTCATGAATTGGGACCGACCGATATTGACCGATTCAGGTGGGTATCAGGTTTTCTCGCTATCAGGAAACCGAACGTTAAAAGAGAAAGGCGTAATTTTCAAAAGTCATCTCGACGGTTCCAAACACGAATTCACACCGGAATCCGTGATGGAGACTGAGCGAATTTTAGGTTCTGATATCATGATGGTTCTGGATGAATGTCCTCCTTACCCAAGCGATTACTCCTATGCCCTCAATTCCATGGAATTAACACATCGTTGGGCTGCACGCTGTAAAACAGCATTCGAAGCCAGCGAACCTCTATATGGTCATGAGCAGTTTTTATTTGGTATTGTACAAGGTAGTACCTTTAAAGACCTTCGCAAACAATCCTCCCAAGCCATCAATGATTTAGACTTTAACGGAAATGCTATCGGAGGATTAAGCGTCGGAGAGCCCGCAGAATTCATGTACGAGATGACCGATATTTGTACGGATGTATTAGGTTCTCAAAAACCGCGATATTTAATGGGGGTGGGCACGCCATCTAATTTGTTGGAATCTGTAGCAAGGGGTGTAGATATGTTTGATTGTGTAATGCCAACCAGAAATGCACGAAATGGGATGATTTTTACACGCAATGGAACATTGGTTATCAAAAACTCAAAATGGAAAAATCATTTTGGCTCAGCTGACGAAGGCTTTGACAGTGAATTATGCCAGAACTTTTCCATGGCATACATACATCATTTATTCAGAGCCAATGAAATTTTAGGAATGCGATTGGCTTCTTTGCACAACTTACGCTTCTATTTATGGCTTATGGAAGAAGTACGTAAAAGAATAGAAGACGGAAGTTTTGGAGGGTGGTATAAAGGTATGGCAGAGCAATTAGCTCAAAGAGTTTAGATAATTACTAAACCTTTAGAAAAATCACTTGCTCTCAAAAAGAAATTCAAACGTTTTTGAGCCTTTTGTAATGCTTTTGATTAAAATTTCTAAATCCAGCCAAATCGAATAGTTTTGTAGATAAAACAACTCAAATCGGCGTTTTTCCTGATTACTAATGGTCTTTTTCTCATTAATCTGACGTAATCCAGTAATACCCTGTTTGTAGTAGGATATATCTGACATTGTGTTGGGAATAAGTGGTGAGCCTATAAAGCTCATTTTTCCTTTTAGAATATGCCATAAACTCAGATAGAAATTCGTGAATCTGGCTTTTGAATCATTCACAAAAGCCAACTCGATTTTTTCACGTTCTGAGATATAAAATGTGAAATTATTTCGCTTTTTGCGGTTAATGATTCTACTTATCTCTCCGGGTACAAATAGTAAGATTAGCATTACGAGAGAAAGTTTTATATCAAAACTACGCTTCAAAAAATTGTTCCATGCCGATTGATATGAAATTTCCACATCCATAACCGGGAATTCATCCAAGTAGTCTACATTCGTTTTACCAATAACGTAATCAAGTGAGTCAGGAACAATTTTATTACTTACAGCAGGATTCTTTATCTGCGAAATAGCGTATAAAATTTCTTCATAGGATACGGAGGGTAATAAATAAATAACTTCATCAGCTTCATAAAAACGCACTAATTCAGGTAGTCTCTGAATTGTACCTACAACTGGTATATCAGCTTCTTGTTCTAAATTTGATTTTTCTTTATTTACTATCCCTACAATATTGTAGTTCCATTCAACCTGACTTCTGATTTTATTGATAAGAGCATCGGCTTTATTTCCATCACCAACTAATAATACATTAATTGGAGAAAACTGATCTTTAGGATTTTTTGCTCTGTTCTTTCGAATTGAAACGTAACGGAATAAAAGAAGAATAAATACGGATAGAGTAGCACTTGAGGCCAAAATGAGACGCGAAAAGGCTAAATCACGAACAAAAAAAGTAATTAAGGCAATTCCAAAAAAAGTAAGGAGAGTTGTTTTTACAACTGGTATATATTCAAATTTTGCCTTCTTATATACATCATAAAACTTGGTTGCTATAATGAATAATACAGTAGCTAATAGATTTATAAGAAAATACCTAGGCTGATATAGTTCTGTTATTTCATCTAACGGAATTTCATATCTCAAAATAAAACCGACTACCAGAATTAAATTAA
>SKIC01000031.1 GCA_007116685.1 Balneolales bacterium | reverse complement strand
TGTATTTACTGGTTGAATGGATAACGGCATCTGCTCCCAATTCCAGCGGACGTTGTAAAATGGGTGTTGCGAAGGTATTATCAACTACGGTTAGAATATCATGTGCTTTTGCCAATTCCACGCAGGCTTTGATATCTACGATAGTGAGGAGAGGATTGGTTGGCGTTTCAATCCACATCATTTTTGTATTGGCTGTTACAGCGTTTGCAATAATGTTGATATCAGACATATCTACAAACGAAAACGAAATACCAAAGCGCTCAAAAACAGTGGTGAAAAGACGATAGGTGCCCCCATACAAATCATTTGATGCGATAACGTGATCACCGGGGTTCAGCATTTTTATCATGGCATCCATAGCAGAGCAGCCACTTGCAAAACAAGCACACTCATTACCACCTTCCACACTGGCAATAAGGTTTTCGAGGTTTGTTCTTGTGGGATTTGTCACCCTTGCGTATTCATGTCCTTTGTGTTTGCCCGGGGCTTCTTGAACATAGGTGGATGTTTGAAAAATGGGTGGCATTATAGCTCCTGATGTTTCTTCAGGATGCTGACCGCCGTGGATTGTTTTCGTGTTAATTTTCATCTTAATTGAAAGGGCTTTTTTATTAAAAAATACTGTGGAAGTAGGTCAGCAAGATCAAAAAAATCACCCACAGTAACAATGATAATGATGTGATTTCCTGTTAAAAATGATGCATAAAAAAAGCAGATTCGGAGAAACCAAACCTGCTTTTGATAATCAAGAGATTCTAAACTGGCTAAAGTGCGGATTCCATTAAGCGAATGTACTTATTAGCTTCTTCCTCGTTACCCAAATGACTGTGGATAAGAATCAGTGCTTCCCAGTATCGAAATGGTTCTTCTGCAATTTCAGAAACTTCAGTGAGCCAGTTGAGCGCATTTTCTTTATGATATTCGGATTCTTCTTGAATCAATGCAGCATCAGTTTCACTGACCAAAGCTTTGGAAATCGCATCTTTCATAAAGAAAAAGTTTTGGTGTACAATTCCGGACAGACCGAGTAGTTCAGTGTTATCCGGATAACGGTCAACTAAAATTCGGTATGTACTCAGACTTTCGGTTTCAAGTTCCCTGGCCTCAATAATCAAATTGTTATCTGAAAAATCCAGAAACTCTTCCGCCTGATATCCTTCCAGCCAACGCTCATACAGAATCATTGATAATTGGTGAGATTGTGCCGCAACAATTTGTTGATACGCCGAATTGTCTCTGTCATTAACCAATAACTCTCGCGCTAATTCCAGGGCTTTTTCATGGTTTTGATTGCGTTGATACATATTCAAAAGTCCATGTGCCAAATTTGGGTCACGTCGTTGTTCATCATCCATTTGGCGATATGAGTTCATTGCCAAATCGTAATTCCCAATTTTTAGCGCAACAAAAGCGATACGTTCGTGAATTTTCCCAGCCTTATTTTTTGGAGCTTTTTCAAGAGACTCTTGCAATATTCTGAGCGCCTGCTGGCTGTCGTTTAATCTCAGGTAAGCTTCAGAGAGCAACATGTGTGAACTCACTGAATCAGGCAGGAGGTAGGTAGCACTTCTTAAGTGATCAACCGCTACACGAAGGTCATTCAACGATCGCCTATTCTCGTCATTTATGATTGTGGCACCGGCATTATGTTCCGTAGCCCAAGCATTACTGCGTAAATACGTTAGTTCACGAGTTCTTCGCCCGGATGTGCCTTGTTCTTCATACAGTTTGAGAACCGTTTCAAAAGAAGAGCCCATTTGCTGGTAATGAGGCAACTTTGCAGAAATACTGTTTTCCGCTTCGGCCATTCGGTAATGAACCAAACCTTTGAAATAGTGTATTTCAGCATTTTCCGGATTATCCGCTACACCGCGGTTTGCAGCTTGTAGAGCCATGCGATAATTACCACTGTCTATGTATGATTTGGTATCCTCTACAAAAGGATTAGGGCTACTACAAGCAAAAAAAAGCCCGAAGGCAAGCGTCAAACTTGCCATTCGGGAAAGTGAAGTTATTGACATTTATGTCTCGTTTATAATGATAAAAGTGATTTTATCAGCCACCTAAGCCAGCGCGTTCCTGAGCTTCAAGGGCTTCTTCCATGCGATTAAGGTTAGAATAAATTTGGAACAAGATCGTCCAAGCTTGGGTATTTTCTTCTTCGATAGCCACAACTTGCTCAAAATATTCTGCTGTTTCAGCTAAGATTTCTTTAGCCTTAGCATCATAAACGGCGGCTTGCTCAAAATCGTCTGTGTTATCACGCAATTCAAAATAAGATACGGCACGGTTTCTGGAGAGAATACCTAATTCCAACCAACCTGTAACGTCATTGGGTTTTAATTCTACATAGTCATGGAATTGCTGTGCAACAATTGCAGCTAATTCATCAGACTTTTCGAAAAGTTCTTCAGCTCTGGAAATGAGTTCGTCTACTTCAGCCATTTTAGCACGAATAGCTGCCTCGTCACGATCACGCTCACGAGCCATTCTTCGGATTTCAGCATTTATTGGAGGAACGCTTTCTAAAATAGCTTCAGCTTCTTCGATGTAGTTGTTTATTTCTTCCTGGAAAATATCCCGGAATAATAAACGGTAACGAAGTTCTTCTGGATTTGAATCAATCAGACCTTGAACGGTTTGCATTGCTTCGTCTGTATTATCCCGCTCTATGTGATAGAAAGCAATCCACTCAATTACTGCAATATCATCCGGATATTGCTCTACAATATCGGTCATTACTTCAAATGCACCATCGGTATCACCGGAAGATAATCTCGCATTAGCTAAGACTATGAAGTCATCACGATCTGCAGTTCCACTCTCAATTTTACGGCCAATTATTTTTTCAACATTATCATACTGACCAGCTGTTAAATAAGCCTCGCCAAGAACAGTCTTCACATAGTGGCTGTCCGGTAATATAGCAATGGCATTTCTGAGGTGGATAATTGTTGTATTAAGTTCTTCTTCAGTGGCTTCTGCAAAGTTACCGCTAGAAGCTTCAACGGCAGTGTTAAATTCATCAGCCCAAGTTTGAACCAGGTTGATTTCAATTAAGTTAGCTTCACTGCTGCTGATGGTTTGCTTATCGTATAACTCTTCAGCTTTTTTGTAATTGGTATAAGCCTCTGCCAAAAGATCTTCTCTGCTGTCGAAAGGAGAAGTCATCGCTTTTCTGCGAAGCGCATCAGCAAGATAAAAGAAGGCATCCGGATTTTCCGGGTTGGTTTCCACGGCAGTGCGTGAAGACTCAATAGCGGCATCCCAATCCTGATTGCCAATATGTAATTTGGCTGATTCCACATTAGGATCAGAAGCACAACCGGCAGCGATGAATACTGCAAAAACGATTAGTGCTAATGTTTTAGTGATATGTTTCATAATATTACCCATGGATGGTTTAATTCTGTCTTTTTTTACAACGATGTAAAGTAAGAATTTCTAACATTAATTAAACCATTGGTGTGTTTTTCGCATCATTTCAGCTTACTTGATAATAAACCTTATTAATATTTTTAAATTGCTATGTCAGAAAAACGAATAATTGCCACAAATAATGCTCCACAAGCTATCGGACCTTACAGTCAGGCTGTTGTTTATAATGGAGTAGTTTATTGCTCAGGACAAATCCCAATCGACCCTGAAACAGGAGAACTTTTAGAGGGAAGCATTCAGGATAAAACCCACAGAGTAATCAAAAACCTGGAAGCTGTTTTAGAGGAAGCAGGCTCTTCGCTAACTAAAGTCATAAAGTGTAGCATCTTTTTGGCAAGTATGGATGATTTTGCTGCAGTGAATGAAGTTTACGGCACTTACTTTAGCACAGAGCCACCGGCCAGAGAGACCGTCGCTGTAAAAACACTTCCCAAAAGTTGTGATATAGAAATCAGTTGTATTGCCCACATTTGATATGGCCATCTGATCTCTGGACGAATTCTTATTGTTAGCGGATAGAACCTCTGCGCCAATCTTCAAACTGGCGATGGAAAAATTGCTCATACGCGCGATCACGGCGAAGTATGTAGTTGTTTGAAGGGGCGATATATCCTGCAGTACGACCGCGCTCAAAATTGAATCTTATATTGTTCGAGCCTATTTGGTAATACCAGGATATTCCATCCGCAAACCTCTCCTGAAAAGAGGGTGGACCGAAAAGTATATATACCATACCGAAATCGGTTTTCCATCCTTCTTTATGATTGGTAAATATACTGTTTGCTTCTTCCACACGGGTGAAATATTGATTTATAGTTGCTAAAGCCCGGTTTCGATTGCCAATATTTTGAGCCCAAAATGTATCAAATGCAGCTCGAAGGCTGTCATTACTTTGGGGTTTGGTTAATCGCTCAAATTCACGGGGAGTGCTGATGTAAAAAAGAGCTTCGTTCATTTGGCGTATGGTTTTCACTGAAGGAAATCCGGCCGGCATTATGGCAAAATCACGAGCTCTCTGAAATTGCACGCCTTCATCTGATAGCGCAATGATTTCAGCTCTGTAATTTCCCGGTCGTAAGTGCGGGAGGTCAAAATCCAGGTCTATGGTACCTGAAAACACATTCAAATCGCGAAAATTTGATTGAAGCGTATCTGGTCGTTCGTAATTGATGCCCCTGTATTGCAGGCTGCCAATCATAGGAGTATGTAAGTGTGGTGGACGACCGGGAAGAGAATCGGTTTCGAAACGCAAGAGATTCATTCTAACAGCAAATGGCGCTTCATCATCATCCAGAAAAACCTGTAAGGATACTTTTAGAGAATCATCACTTTCTGTCATAGAAAAGGTGGATACCGGACGAAAATCTCGCAATTCTCCCTGATGTCTTTTCAGTAAAACGGAGCCAATTTGATTTCCGGAATCAGATAAATCAGGAATCTCTACGCGGGTCTCATGGAAAATTCTGCGATTGGTATTTTTATCTCTTATCGATAAGCGAACGAGGTAAGTGCCGGGCTCAAACTGATGGCGACTTTCGTGGATATTACTACGATTAGACTGAGTTTCCTGATACGTTTGCTTTACGACTTCGTGCTCTGTTGTGCGATTGTATACCGTTCTTCCATCATCATTGCCGTCTACTATTCGTTTGATGGTAATATTTCGCTCATATCGGCTTAAAAATTCGGTTTGATTGGAGCTGCGAAATACCAGATTTGAATAGGGGATTATCAGATAGGTTTTTAGAAAAACTTCATCTTCCTCAAAAGAAGCCCATGCAGCAAATGTGAAATTGGGATATCCCGGAATCCATGATTGGGTAATGCCTGTGTCGATATGATCTCTGCCTGTTGGAGCGCAGGAATGGAGAAAAAAAGAAATCAGGAGAATACAGGAAAATAAAACAGTGCTAAGGGTGGGGAAGTGTAATCTCTTTTCGAGACTCGTTACCCATGGCATCTGAGATAGAAAAGTAAATGGTATTTTCTTGTTTTGGCTCAAAATTTGGATGATGGTAGATTATAAGATCCTTTTCCGGGTCGTACTCGGCTATTCCACGGACATCATTGATGATAAAAAGTGCAGACTTGAAATCAACACCGGATAAGTTATCAGTTACGCTAACGGAAGCAAACCATTTTCCGTCTCTTCTTTGATAAATTTGTGGGTTTGAAAGATCCGGTGGTATGGTATCCTGCTTTATTCTAAACCTTGAAAAGTGAGTGATTTCTGCTTCCAGACTGTACTCTTTTTGCCTGCTATTACTTGCTAGCACCCATCGGTCACGATTTGGCAGGGGAAAGTAGATACCTAATCCGGGAGTTGCTCTAAGTTCCTCATCCAGCATAAAACGAATTTGAGCCGGCCTGAATATGGGATCGATATTAGGTAAAACCCAAAACTCGGGTAGCGTATCGCTGTCCTCATTGGCTTTCCATCCTATAGAAACGGAAAGCGTGTCATACACTGAGTTTTCCTGAAATTGTACTGAAAATCGTTGATCTTCGGTAAATAAGCGTGTTTTCCTGTTTGGGTAAATTCTTTGCAATCGCAGATGATGTGAATCTGTAGTAATGAGAAGTGGGAAGGCATGCGTTAAATCTACAGTAGCAGCCCCTTCTTTTTGATGCTTCTCCTGAAGGAAAAAAGAACCCTCATTTTGAATTCTTACGGGAGATTCACTTTCCGGAATATAAACCCAGTTCTGATGCCAAATCCAGTTATCCGGAAAATCAGTTGTAGGCTTAGAATTGGAATTATCACCCCAAAACGCTTTTTTTTGCTCAATAGGATCCGGTTCAGAAACGTTCAGAATTGCTCTTGCTCTGCTAGTATTACCAAAAATATCCCGTGCGTGGATATCTACAGTATGTCTGCCGGGCTCCAAATTGAGTATTCCTCTACTATCATTTGTAGTGTAGAATGGTAACTGATTTCCATCTCTTACAAATAACCGCTGGAATCCTCTGCGTGTTTCAAATAAAATTGGAAACACTCTGTCCAAAAACATTTGATGGGTGTGATCAAACGAAAAACTGTCGATTCTGGAGTGGAAATATTGCTCTCCATTTACGCTCATCTCAAGTTCATATACGGCATATACATTCGGTCGTCCGTCTGCTCGGTCAAATACATTTACACCCAAACCAACCGGACCGGTAGTATTGATTTCACCAAAATGAAAAACTCCGTTTCGAACAGTGGCGTTGGTTGTAAAAATCTCTTTGCTGTTATTAACGGAGCTTTCTTTTGCCAGTGGTTCTACAGATAAACTCCGAAAAGTTGGTGGAATTCTATCCGGCACGCTGAAACCGACAAGCAATGGATTATAAACCACATTAGTAGGCGATCGGACTTCAACATGCAAGTGAGGTGGACCAACGCCCGTAGAGCCAGACCAACCAATAACTTCGCCACGATTAAAGCGAACTTCGTGCTCAATTAATACTTCATCAAATTCAAACGAATAATCTTTGAAGCGGAGTGAATCCACAATGCTGCGAATGGAAGGCGCAAAATCCATTAGATGGGCATAAAGCGTGTAGGAACCATCATCATGCATCAAGTAAACGGCGTTTCCATAACCAACAGCACTAACTGATGCTCTGAACAGATATCCTGATCGGGAAGCATAAACTTCGTAGCCTTCAATACCCCAGGTCCCGATATCTATAGCAGCATGGAAGTGTCTGGAACGGGTTTCCCCAAAAGTAGCCGATAAATAGTTACTAGCATTAGTAGGCCACAAATAAGTGGTGTTCTCATCCAGAAACCACGGTTTCTCGCTCTGTGCATAGGCCAAACCTGGGAACAAAAAGACAGCGACAATCAAGATGAGTTTCTTCATTGAGAAGGGGCTTATTCGGCTTGAGAAGTTACATTCAAACTGGTGATATGGTCTCCTAGAATAGCCGTCATTTTATCGCCGGATTTGACAGGTCCAACGCCTTCCGGAGTTCCCGTAAAAACTAAATCCCCAGGATTCAAAGTGAAATAACGAGATAAATGACTGATTAATTCTACAATTGGGAAAATCATATCTGTGGAATTGCCGTGCTGCTTCTCTTCGCCATTTATGAGTAAACGCAAACCAATTTGATTTGGGTCTGATATTTGATTTTTCTCCACGAATGAACTGACCGGCGCAAAATTATCCAAGCCTTTAGCAATTTCCCAGGGGTGGGATTTTTGTTTTAGTTCTGATTGAAGATCACGAGCTGTAAAATCAATACCTATTGCATACCCTGCGATATATTCCTCAGCAACGGAAACCGGTATATTCCTACCGGCTTTACCAATAGCCACAACTATTTCCGTCTCATAGTGAATTTCACCAAAGTCTGCCGGGAGGGGAATAATGCTTTCGTCAAAACACAAACTGGTGATTGGTTTGGTAAATATAACCGGACGTTTCGGAACAGGATTGTTTAATTCACGAGCATGTGCTTCGTAATTTCGTCCGATGCAAAAAATGGTGTTCGGAGTTAAGCCGTTCAGGCCGGGGAGAGGTAATCTTTTCATAGTATGTGATATTAGGCAAAAAAAAAGCCTTAACGCAAAAAAGCATTAAGGCTTTATAAAAAACAGAACGTTTTTAAACGGTTTCGATAGAAACCACCTGCTTTTTACCTTTGCGGAAGTTTACAACTCCGTCAGCAAGGGCAAAAAGAGTATCGTCGCCACCACGGCCTACGTTATTACCTGGATGGTATTTGGTACCACGCTGACGAACGAGGATGTTACCGGCACGAACTTGTTCGCCACCGAATTTTTTCACGCCAAGCATGTTTGGGTTTGAATCGCGGCCGTTTTTCGTGGAGCCGCCACCTTTTTTATGAGCCATTTTATACTCCGGTTATGCGGTTATTGAATCAATTTGGATCTGTGTAAGATCGGTACGGTGTCCGCGGGTCTTTTTGTACCCTTTGCGGCGCTTTTTCTTAAATACGATAACTTTATCGCCACGTACATGGTCTAAAACAGTGGCTTTTACTGCGGCTTTCTCCAAAACAGGAGTGCCAACATTAAACTTGCCCTTGCCATCGGCAACCATGAGAACGCGGTCTAATGTAAGTTTTTTCTTGGCTTCTGCATTTTGACGATCTACAAATAAAACATCGCCTTTAGCAACTTTGTACTGATGCCCGCCAATTTCAACGATTGCGTACATATATTTTCTGGATAAATTCTGGTGTTTCGCTCATTTTTTCAAAGACTTCAAATATAAGACTTTTAGCAGGTTTTATCAAAATTCAAATTGTGCTAATTATTATGTGATAGTAGGAAGAGTTTAGGGGTTAGAGTTTTGGGGTTATTGTGGTCGAAGGTTGAACGCCTATATAGGTGACAGGTGATAGGTCAAAGGCGATACGGATTTGTCGAAGGTAGAAGGTAGAAGGTTGAATGGATTTGAATTGGAGCGATTGGCTAAAAATTGGATTGCGAATAATCGAATTGGTGCCATTAGTGAAAAATCCGTTTCGTAGATTATAATTGGTGTCTGAATTCGATGAATTGAGGTGATATAGGCTGCTTTTGTTTCCAAAACATCAAAACGAATGTAGCCTCGGATAATCATCCGAGGAGAGATAGGATGAACCCGCATACTGAATATATGCCATGTTCTTATCGCTGGATTTAGAATAACAACCCAGCAAATCCTACAAACCAGCTTCAGTCAGGGAATACCTCCTCAATTCATCCTTTACCAATCTGCCATTTTTGATTTGTAATGAATGATAAAAAAGAAGTAAAGCCTGTTCTTCCCACGCCTGCTTAAGAAGAATTACCTTCATTTTTTGCGCAGTTTCAACATCGTAATCTGATCCTGTAGGCGATGATTTGTTAAGATAGATTTCAGAAGGAATCAAATCGCCAAAATAATAGGCGCTATCCCCACGATTGTGAATCCGAACAATTTGGTGGCCGGGTGTGTGTCCGCCGGTTTTGATTATATCTATACCATGAATCAGACTAAAAAATTCTTCATCGATGAGTTTGATGCGCCCATCAGCAAAAAGGCGATACATTTCATCCATCTCATACCCCAAACCGCTATTATTTTGCTTTTCCATAGATTGCTGTATGGCGAAATTCCATTCGTCTTTTTGTACAACGATTTTCGCGTTGGGCAGGGTGGCGTGCGTTTTGAAGTCTTCATCAGTGTATGATAATCCTGCGATGTGCTCATAGTGCAGATGGCTTAGCACCACATAATCGATATCCTCAGGTGCCACACCGAAGATTTCTAAATTGGTTAGCAGGTTAGATGTGCTTGATGTTCGTTCTTTGGCATCAAGACCTATTCCCAAGCCGGCATCTAATAAGACGTGATACTTGCCATTTGTGATCAAAATGGGATCTAAGCCAATCCTCGAAAACTTCCTTTTGGCAAATTGTTCTACGGCAGAAATACTCTTTTTTTGCGTTTGATTGGGCGATTTTATTTTTACAATAACGCCATCTTCACTGATTTCAAAGATACCTTCCGATAATTGTTCAATAATAAAATGGCCAATATTCATTTAAAAGTAATTTTCTGATCCCCTATATAAGTTGAAAGAAGATGATGCTGAAAATCGTTTAATAAAAAAGACCTGACGTTTATTTAAATCGCCAGGTCTTTTAAAATAAGTTGTTATTTCTCTACTCTAAAATAAGATCATAAGGCATAATGAGCAGATTTTGCATACGTTTGCCTTCGATTACTGATTGTATCCAATGCAATTGCTCTAAAGCAGGGTTACTTCGCATGAACATTCCTTTCACTGATGTGCCCGAAGAAGCCAGCAAAGTTTCAATAAATGTTTTTGGTTGCGGGAAGCGGGCAATAGACCAAGTTTCAAGTTCAGCTAATTCTGCTGCCCGGGCAATGACGTCATCTAACGTTCCAACGCCATCAATCAAACCAACTTCAGCCGCATCAAGACCGGTATAAACTCTTCCGCCGGCTAATGGTCTGATTTCTTCCACGTCCATAGCACGGCTTGCCGCAACACGGTCGAGGAAGATTTCATAAGTTTCTTCGTTGAAATCTCTGAATGCACGCTCAGCAGCAGGAGATAGAGCACGATCCGGACTTAACCAACCGGCGTGTTCATGGGATGTAATTTCATCAAATGTAATACCCAGTCTTTCATTGAGCAGTTCGCTTGCATTGGGCCAAAGCGAGATAACACCAATCGATCCGGTGATAGTACTTGGGTTGGCAAATACTTCATCAGCGGCCATTCCTATGTAGTACCCACCACTAGCAGCCACAGAGCCCATATACGTGAGCACTGGGATTTCTCTATCTCTGTTTTGGATTGCGGCCCAAATTAATTCAGAAGTAGAAGCAGCGCCCCCCGGGCTGTTTACATGTAAAATCACTGCTTTTACAGATTCATCATCGAGAATACTCTCAAAATCATCATAAAAATTGGTAGCAGTTATTGAAGCTTGGCTACTTCCCGGAAAAACAGGATCAGACATTGGCTCAATTGGTCCGTTAAGATGTAGAACGGCAATCCTGTTACGATTATCCATTCGATCTAATCCGGCACTTTCTGGTTTTACTCGTGTATAACGATGATTTGCAACCAAATTAAATCTACGATGACCTTCATCCTTTACTCTTTGCTCAAGTTTTGCTTTTACCTCATCCGGATAAGCAAAAGCATCAAAGAAGTTGAAATCCTGAACAGATTCTATGGTGAAATAGGGACGCTCATTTAATATCGTATCGAGTTCGTCACGGCTTAATCCACTACGATTACTTACCGCACTCAAGAATTGATTAGCAAATTGGTTGATAATGGGCTGAAGTTGCTCACGATCAGCATCTGAAAAGCTTGTTCGTGTAAAACCATCACCGGCAGATTTGTGATCTCCGGTATTTATCACAGTGAAATCCACTCCGATTTTATCGAACATATTTTTCAGGAATTGCCCCTGAATATGCATCCCCTCAAATTGGAAAAAAGTTAGTGGGGGAGAGAAGATGGAATCAGCTACTGTCGCGAGGTAATAACTTTGTTGCGTAAATCCTAAATCATCTGTGCTGGCGTAAATAAATTTACCCGATTCTTTGAATCGCTCTAATTCAGAATGTAATTCATGAAGGCGTGACCAGGGGGCACTCAATGCATTCATATCTAACCAAACTCCTGAAATTCGGTCATCTGCAGCGGCTTTACGTAAATTATTTCGTACTTCCGTTAAGCTGGTTGGGCGCTGACCTGTGGCAAAAATTTCAGCAAATGGATCTGGACTTGTGCGTTCAGCTAATACGCCGCCTAACTCAATATGGAGAACGGAACCGTCTCTAACAAAGGGCTCTGATTCTCGCTGGCTGCTGGCAACCATAATGAGTGTAACCAAAAACAGAATGAAAAAGGCCAAAAACACTCCAAGTGTACTGGCTAATAAAGTTTTTATAAATTGCATGATTTCGGATTAGGTAACTGATTCGTGATGAAATACTGATATCTTCAGTTCTTACTGACTAAGCGTAATTCGTCATGAATAATTGAAATGTTTCAGAAGATAATAAAGTTTAGTTTCCTGCTTAAATATTCTTTGAAGACTTTGAAAAACCGTCTTTTTGCCCAATATCTTCGTTATCAGGATTTTAAAATCCTCACATATAATCAATATGCTGCGGTTTTAAAATCCTTCTGGTCTCGATCTTGAACAAAAATCCTGGTTTTTCAAAGCCTTATCTTACCAAATCTTTTTAAAACCCTGAATATGGAAAACAATTTTGATGTAATCGTAATCGGCTCCGGGCATAACGGTTTAACTACAGCATGCTATCTCGCAAAAGCCGGTTATAAAGTAGGAGTATTTGAGCGACGAGATACCATTGGTGGAGCAGTTTGCACTGAAACGATGTTCCAAAGCGATGAATTTCCGCAGGGATTTAAAATGGATGTGGGGTCTTCGGCTCATTTTATGATTCATCAAACTCCCGTTATTCAGGATTTGGAACTTGAGAAATACGGACTCGAATACATCGAAATGGATCCGTTTATGTCATATCCTTTACCTGATGGTCAGGGCGTGATACATTTTCATCGGGATTTGGAAAAAACTCTGGAATCTATCCGACAAGTGAGCCCCAATGACGTTGACAATTATCGGGATTTTATTGATTTCTGGGGACGAATTAATCGTGGGGTTTTAAAGGCCTTTTTGGTTCCACCTGCGCCCGGTGCTATTATGACGGAAGTTATCAAAGGGCAAATCCGTGATGGAGCTATGTTCCGTAAAGGAGAGCAGGCTTCCGCGTTGCGCCGTATTTTTGGCTCTTATTTGCAGGAAGTAACCGAGCAGTTTGAAAGTCCGTATTTACAGGCTGCTATTTTGTGGTTTGCTGCTCAATCGGGTCCTATTCCCGAGCAATCCGCAACCGGTGCTTTTGCAGGCTGGCAAGCCATGTTGCACGAAAGTGGAGGAAAACGTCCGAGAGGCGGTAGTGGGATGCTGACACAGGCAATGGCAAAAATGTTGGAAGCCCATGGTGGAAGTGTAAAAGCGGAGGCCCCGGTTTCAAAAATAATCATAGAAAATGGCAAGGCGACCGGAATTCGCCTTGAAAATGGGGAAGAATTTCGTGCGAAAGTCGTGGTTTCCAATGCCCATGTGCAAACCACCATGATGAAAATGGTTGGAAAAGAGCATCTTGCCCCCGATATGTTCAAGCGAGTGGAAAATATAAATGTTGGAAATGGCTTTGGAATGGTTATTCGCTGTGCTGTAAAAGAACTTCCAAAATACACCGCTTGCCCTGACGACACTTTAATCCATAACGGATTACAATTGCTGGTTCCATCATACGAACACATGCAAAATTCTATTGCGGACTACATGCGAGGTTTGCCACCGGAGCGCCCTTCGGTTTTGGCGATGACATTTTCGAATATTGATGATACACTTGCACCGGAAGGAGCCCACACTATGTTTGTTTGGGCGCAATGGCATCCCTACAAATTAGCAGATGGCCTGAATTGGGACGATATCAAAGAAAAAGAAGCCCAGAAAATCTATGATGAAGTAGTGCGCTATGCTCCTAATATGAAGGGTAAACTCATCGACTGGT
>SKIC01000282.1 GCA_007116685.1 Balneolales bacterium | reverse complement strand
TAAAAGAGGTCTGAATTTTGATGAGCTTTTCTTGGTAATTTTTACTTCTGCTCTAGGTACTACTTTAATTTTCATATCTTTTCCTTGTTAAACTTTTAGTCCTATAAATATTAGATGCCTACGAAAGTATAATAAAATAATAGCACTAAATACAGTACCTTTTTATGGTACATGTACAGTATTTAGAATAGTATTTATAACATCTTCTGTAGTAATATTTTCCGCTTCAGCTTCATAGGTTAAAATAATTCTGTGTCTCAATATGTCCACAGCAACCTCTCTAACATCCTCTGGAGTTACATAAGCTCTCTGATGCATAAATGCTTGTGAGCGAGCGGCTAGATTCAGATTAATAGATGCTCTGGGTGATGCGCCATAATCTATTAAATCCTCAATTTTCTCCATAGCATAACGTCCACTTTTTCTGGTAGCAAACACAAGATCGATAATATAGTTTTCTATTTTTTCGTCCATGTATATTTCATTTATCACTTCGCGAGCTTCAAGAATTTGTGTAGGAGTGATAACAGGTTTAATAACTTGCTTTTGAACAGTTTTTGCCATTCTGCGCATTATTTCAAGTTCTTCTTGCTCAGTGGGATAGCCAACTTTAATCTTAAACATAAATCGATCTACCTGAGCTTCTGGTAGGGGATAAGTACCTTCTTGTTCTACCGGGTTTTGAGTTGCCAAAACCAAAAAAGGTTCTTCTAGTTTAAAGGTATCTTCCCCTATAGTTACTTGCCTTTCTTGCATAGCTTCAAGTAAAGCACTTTGAACTTTTGCCGGAGAACGATTTATCTCATCGGCTAAGATAATGTTGGCAAAAATAGGACCTTTTTTTACTGTAAAATCAGATTCTTTTTGGTTATAAATTAGAGTACCAATCAAATCGGCAGGAAGTAAATCCGGAGTAAACTGAATTCTCTGAAACTTAGTATTTATAGTTTTTGCAAGAGATGATACGGTCAATGTTTTCGCAAGACCAGGCACACCTTCTAAAAGCACATGACCATTGGATAATAGACCGCATAATAAGCGGTCGACCATGTAGTTTTGACCAATTACGGCTTTAGATATCTCATTTTTAAAAATGGGAATAAAAGCACTTTTTGCTTCTATCTTTTCTTGAAGTGCTTGCATATCAACAGTTTGACTCTTCATAAAGAATATCGACTTAAATAATGATTAATCTAATTTATTCAGTAGTTTTACGGCGTTCTGGAAAGCCAATAATAACAAAAAATAAGTATGGAATATATTGAATCCTTTATCATAGGCATACTTCAAGGTATAACGGAGTTTTTGCCCATCAGTAGTTCCGGCCATATTGTGATGGCACAGGCTATTTTGGGCGATGAGCTCGAGATGGGAATGACTATGAATATCATTACTCACTTCGGGACTTTATTCAGCATCATTATTTATTTCCATAAAGAGCTTCGTGAATTGGTCATTTCCTTTTTTGAGATTCTAAAACAACCCATTCAGAAATTTAAACGTTGGGACGAAGACGAAAAACTCAGGTTTAATGTGTACATATTGGTAAGTATGATACCTGCGGGCGTTGCTGGATTCACAATTCGTGGTCCTTTGGATTCGGCATTTAGTAATCCTATAGGTGTAAGTATAATGTTGTTGCTTACCGGGTTTCTGCTTTTTGCAACCAAATTTTTCGGGATGGGAGAGCAGAAGCTGACTTTAAAAAATACTTTTCTCATAGGTTGCGCTCAGGCATTGGCTTTAATTCCGGGAGTAAGTAGATCAGGAACTACAATTGCAGCGGCCGTTTTTCTCAATATCAATAGAAACGATATTGCTCAGTTTACATTTATAATGATGCTTCCGGTTGTTGCCGGAGCCACTCTCGTAGAAATGATGGGCTTGACATCCGATGCCACCACCGCTGACATGATTCCGCATTTAATTATTGGATTCTTTGCGTCACTTGTCTCTGGATATTATGCCCTGAAGTATTTGATTATTCTATTTAAGTCTAAGGGAATACACTACTTCGCATATTATTGTTGGGCTGTTGGATTGCTAGGAATCATTTATTTCTATTAATCAATTCTGATGTAATTTATTGTTGATGCACTTTTCAAATTTGGGTACCTTAGGGCTCATTTTAAGCAGATAGAATTCATGGCGACATACCTTTTTATATTCTTTGCAGTTTTAGCCATCGCCGCAGCAGTAGCGATGGTAATCAGTAAAAGTACAATTAACAGTGCGCTGTTTCTTGTTATTAATATGCTTGCAGTAGCAGGTGTTTATTTGTTACTGAAAGCGCAGTTCCTTGCTGTAATCCAGGTTTTGGTTTACGGAGGAGCCATTATGGTACTTTTCCTATTCGTAATTATGTTACTGAATATTGATGATGAGGCATCCTTATTTCAGAGTTTCAGTTTCAAGTATCTGCTTGCATTTTTTCTAAGTGTGGCAGTTTTAGCTCAGTTACTTTATGTAATTGCTGGCTGGACAGGCACACTACCTGTAATGCCGGAGCAAATGGTTGCTATAGGTACTGTTGAAGCTCTTGCAGACGAATTGTTCACAACATATTTGCTGCCTTTCGAGGTAACAGCAATATTGTTAACAGCTGCTGTAGTAGGAGCTATTTATCTGGCACAACACAAACGGGAAGACATTTCACAATGATTGCATTACACTGGTACCTTGCCTTAAGTGCTGTTTTATTTATAATTGGTGTTGT
This sequence comes from Balneolales bacterium, assembly GCA_007116685.1. Classification (GTDB taxonomy): domain Bacteria; phylum Bacteroidota; class Rhodothermia; order Balneolales; family Natronogracilivirgulaceae; genus SKIC01. The sequence continues at coordinate 10,806 of SKIC01000282.1, read as the reverse complement.
AGGTGTTTTGACACGTAAAAACGCCATTGTAATTTTTATGTGCGCAGAATTGATGCTTAATTCTGTAAATATCACCTTAGTTGCGTTTAGTGCCCATTTAGGCGATGTGCACGGACAAATTCTCGTCTTTTTTTCGCTATGTGTGGCCGCCGCTGAAGCTGCTGTAGGTCTGGCAATTATTATAGCCATATTCCGAAATAACCTCTCTGTCGATATAACAAGGATTAACCTCTTGCGCTGGTAATCCAACATTCATGACACGTTTCTAAACAAAATATAAATGGATTCTTTGGTAAATCTGATACCATTAATAGTTCTACTTCCGCTGGTTGGTTTCCTGATCAATGGTTTTGTAGGGCTTATTGTACCATCATACCGCAACCAAAAGGGCTTAATAGGAAGTTTAGCAACTCTGGCGGTATTCCTGCCTTTTATCTTTGCAGTTCTAATCTTTTTGAATTTTGATGGAAGCTCAGAAGCGGTTACTTATAAACTATTTACATGGATACAAGCCGGCTCTTTTTCAGCTGATTTTGCCTACCGAATTGATCAATTAAGTTTGATGATGGTGCTTGTAGTTACCGGTGTAGGTGCATTAATACATATGTACTCTATAGGTTACATGCACGACGATGAGGGATACTGGAAGTACTTCGCATATCTGAATCTCTTCATTTTTGCGATGTTAAATCTGGTAATGGCTGATAACTTGTTATTGCTATTCCTCGGTTGGGAAGGTGTTGGTCTCTGTTCTTATCTGTTAATTGGATTCTGGTATGGTGATATGAATAAAGCTATTGCCGCCCAAAAAGCTTTCCTTTATAACAGGGTAGGTGACTTTGCATTCCTACTTGCCATGTTCCTGGTTTTCAAAGCAGTTGGAAGCTTGAATTACGATGTGATTTTCGCAAATCTGGACGCATTTCCTGATCACTATGTATTCTGGATTGGCTTACTTGTTTTGATTGGTGCCACCGGTAAATCTGCTCAGATTCCATTATTTGTTTGGTTACCGGATGCGATGGCAGGTCCAACTGCAGTATCAGCACTTATCCACGCCGCTACGATGGTTACTTCTGGTATCTATTTGATTACCAGATTGTCTCCAATGTACGTGATGTCTCCTGAATTAATGTTGATTGTTGCTGTAGTTGGTGCTTTAACCGCCATTATTGCTGCATCTATTGCTATCACTCAGTACGATATCAAAAAAGTGCTTGCCTATTCAACGGTATCTCAGCTAGGATTCATGTTCCTGGCGTTAGGCTCCGGAGGATTCATAGCAGCTATGTTCCACGTAATGACTCACGCTTTCTTCAAAGCATGTTTATTCCTTGGTTCCGGTTCTGTAATCCACGCTATGCATCATGTAGAACACAAATTACATGATGACGGCAAAGACGCTCATTTTAATCCTCAGGATATGAGATTCATGGGTGGTTTACGAAAGCACATGCCATCTACTTACAAGACTTTTCTTATTGCGACTATTGCTATTGCCGGTATTCCGCCATTGGCTGGATTCTTCTCCAAAGATGAAATCCTTGTAATGACATTTAATGCCAGTACAGTTATGTACGGACCAGTTTACATTGGTTTGTGGGCAATTGCAGCTCTTACTGCGTTTATGACTGCTTTTTACATGTTCCGACTGACATTCAGTACTTTCCACGGTGAATTCCGTTTGCCAAAGTTGATTAAAGGAGCAGAGGATAGCGAAAAATATCTGCATGAAAGTCCGTCGTCAATGACTATTCCGCTTTGGACTTTGGCTGGATTATCAATCGTTGGCGGTTTCATTGGTATTCCAAACTTCGTTGTAGCTACTTTCACCGGCACTTATGCTGATGTTAACCTACTCCACAATTGGTTGGGCATTATTGCAGCAGATTATGAATTAGTTCTCAGTAAACCAGTTGAATGGGCTCTTTTATTGGGCTCTGTAGCAATTGCAGCATTTGGTGTATTTCTGGCTCATTTAATGTACAATGTTGGCAATCTGGAAGCTTCAGATGCGAAAGTTGAAGCTAAAACAGGAGCTTTCTATCCCATTTGGAAAGAAAAGTATCGTTTGGATGAAATTTATGAAGGAAGCGTAGTGGAACCTACTGTGCGCTTCTCAGATAAATTCCTTGCCGTATTTGATATGAGAGTAATTGATGGCATTGTAAACGCAGTGGCAGCAATTGTCAGACTACTCGGAAGCCTTCTCCGATACATCCAAACCGGTCTTGTACAAAGTTATGCTTTCGCACTTGTATTTGGTGTTATCTTAGTTATTTACCTCCTGATATTCAGTTAATCAGTTTCTTACATGGAATTATTACTGCACATAGTTATCCTTTTACCGCTCGTTGGAGCTCTAACGCTTATTTTCTTTAATAATGAGCATATAATCAAAGTTTTCAGCTTGGTGTTAACTACAGCTACCTTTGTACTCTCTTTGCCATTATTACTGAACTTTATACCAGGCGAGGTAAACTACCTATCCGTCTACGGACCGATGGTTCCCGGAATTGATGTTAAATACATTGTGGGCTTAGATGGTTTGAGCATGCTATTATTCATGCTTACCACATTTTTTGGCCCAATCGTAGTTCTTTCAGGATGGTCTTACATAAAAGATCATATCCGTGGATTTTATGCCATGGTGATGATTCTTCAGACCGGTTCATTGGGTGTATTTGCCACTTTGGACCTCTTTATGTTCTACATTTTCTTCGAATTAACACAAATACCTATGTTGTTTCTGATTGGTATTTGGGGGGGAGAAAATAGAATTTATGCCACTGTGAAGTTCTTTATTTACACGCTCGTTGGCTGGTTATTGATGCTAGTTGCGCTTATCTATGTAGGAACTGCAGCCGGAAATATGCTAAACGACGGTGTATTTACAACAGATTGGAGAATTCTTACTTCTCCCGAATTCAAACTTGGTTTGGTTGAGCAAACCTGGCTATTTGTGACTTTTGGATTCGCCTTCTGTATCAAAATCCCAATCATGCCGTTCCACAGTTGGTTGCCTTTAGCTCACACGGAAGCACCAACTCCGGGTTCAGTAATTCTTGCTGCTATTTCCCTTAAAATGGGTACTTATGCTGTAATTCGTTACTTGTTACCGCTTTTCCCAAATGCAGCAATTTCTTTTGCTCCGGCAATAGCCATACTTGGTGTAATTGGGATTATATATGGTGCACTAGTAGCCATGGTCCAGAAGGATGTTAAAAAGCTGGTAGCGTATTCATCCATATCGCACATGGGTTTTATTGTGTTGGGAATGTTTGCTTACAACACGATTGCTATGCAGGGTGCAATTATCCAAATGGTGAACCACGGTCTGGCAACAGGGGCCTTGTTCCTTATTATTGGTATGCTGTATGAAAGACGTCATACACGTGCAATTTCAGATTTTGGTGGATTATCTAGTGTTGTGCCCGTTATGGCTGTAATGTTTATGATTGCAACACTTGCTTCAATTGGTCTACCAGGTTTGAACGGTTTCGTTGGCGAGTTTTTAATTTTGCTTGGTTCATTTAACTCCGAAGTATTAAATAGTTACTGGTATGTAGTATTTGCGGCTACAGGTGTTATTCTGGCTGCTGTGTATATGCTTTGGATGTTCCGCCGAGTTATGTTCGGTCCTGTAACTCATGAAGAGAATAAAAACATGAAGGATTTGAACTTCAGAGAAATTGCCCTATTAACACCAATCATGATATTCATTGTGTGGATTGGTATTCGTCCGGGTGATTTCCTTCAGTATTCTGAAGTACAGGTAGAGCAATATTTGCAGGATCAACTAGACAAAGCTGCTGAAATTACAGCTGAAGCCCACTATCAGGAATTACCGGGCTGGGCTAGCAGATTTTACGATATCACACCACAAGTTGTTGAAAAAATAAACGAGTAGTATCTATGAGTCCTTTATCCAATAGCGAAATTCAAGAAGCACTTCAAAACCTGGAAGGGTGGGAGTTCAAAGAGGATAAAATTACAAAAGACTTCTCATTTCAGAATTTTAGAAAAGCTATGGCATTTATAAATGAAGTTGCCTTCGAAGCGGAAGAACTTCAGCATCATCCAGAGCTTTTCAATGTTTATAACAATGTATCTATTTCACTCAGTACTCATGATGCCGGCAATAAAGTGACGGCTAAAGACACTGAGCTTGCTACTAAAATAGAAGCCTTACTCCGATAACAAGTTACATGGAATCAACTGCAGAACTTTTATTTATTCTACCCGCCATTATCGTAGCGATAGGTGGTGTTTTAGTCATGATGATTGATGCATTCAGCGATGATGCGGACAAATCTTACTGGACCGCTACAGCTGTTTTGGGTTTAGCACTCATTTTCAGTATCCGGGATATGTTCATTCCCGGTGGTACAGCATTTCACGACATGATGGTATATGGTGGCATCGCTGCTTATGGTGGTTCTGTAGTACTTTTTGGTACCTTCTTATGTGTATTGTTATCCAGAGATTATCTTAAAGCAATAGGCTATCACTTTGGTGAAATGTATTCAATGATTTTGTTTGCCACTACAGGTATGGTAATTCTTGTAGGTGCAAATACATTGATAACCTTATTCCTTGGAATTGAAACGATGTCTGTTGCTCTGTATGTGCTAGCTGGGTTTATCAAAAAAGATAAAGCTGGTATAGAAGCCGCTTTGAAATATTTCTTACTCGGAGCGTTTGCGACTGGCTTTTTGCTCTATGGTATTGCACTACTTTATGGAGCTTCTGGCAGCATCATATTAACTGATATTGCAGCTACTGAAAATCAGGGTGTACTGTTCTGGATGGGTGTAGCGATGCTATTCGTTGGTTTTTTCTTCAAGATTTCAGCTGTACCATTCCATATGTGGACTCCGGATGTTTACCAGGGAGCACCTACAAACATTACAGCATACATGGCAACCGCTGCTAAAGCTGCCACTATTGTAGCTTTTATTCTCGTGTTGGGTAGAGCTCTCTATGCGGTGCAATCAGAATGGACTACAGTTTTGTCAACAATAGCTGTTATTACCATGATTCTTGGTAATCTCATTGCTCTTGTTCAGGATAATATAAAGCGCATGCTAGCTTACTCAAGTATTGCACACGTCGGTTATATATTAGTCGGTTTAGCAGCCGGAACTGCCACTGCATATAGCGCAGTCATGTACTACATTTTTGCATACACTCTTATGAATGTGGGAGCATTTGGAGTGGTAGCATATTTTGAAAAGCAAAAAGGCTGTGACTTTACCTCTGTTGAGAATTATGCCGGACTTGGATACAAATTTCCATTACTAGGTGTTTTGATGAGCATTTTCATGTTCTCATTGATTGGAGTACCTCCATTTGCCGGATTTATCGGGAAGTATCTCGTCTTCTCAGCTGCTATAGCCGAAGGACTCACAGCTACGGTAATAGTGGCGGCATTAGCAAGTGTTGTTGCTGTATACTACTACTTAAGAGTGGTGATATACATGTACATGCACGAAGCGAAAGAGTCCTATAACTTTGTGCCTCCAACCCTGGCTTTTACAGTTACTCTAACTATTATTGCTGCTTTAATTCTCTATTTTGGAATAATCCCTGCAGGCTTGATAGAGGTGATTACTAATGGTGTAAGCTCTTCAACAATGCTTGAAGCCAACGGCATCAGCTACTAGTATTTTCACCTAAAGATTTTCGAAAGCGATTCAGGTACTGATATCTGAATCGCTTTTTGTATATAGACGATTTTTACATGGTTAATTAGCCTTTGGAATTAGATGAATACCACAAGTCAGGCTAAATAAACAGATAGTGTATTAGCTATTAATTATTTTGTAAAAATCACCTAAAAGCGATAATTTAGCTGTCCTGTCGTCAGAAAGGCTGACGACTGTTTTTTATAAAAACAACCACAGGAAAATGGCTAAAAACTTTTATGAATTGACATATATCGTCAATCCGGTTTTGGAAGACGATCAGGTTAAAGAAACCGTAGCGAAATTTACTGCCCTGCTTGAAGAAAACGGAGCAGAGATTGAAGAAACAGACGAGTGGGGAATCCAGCGTCTTGCTTATGAAATTGAAGGTAAGGGTAGCGGATACTACATAAACTCCTACTTTACTGCAGAAGGCGAATTAATTGCTAAACTCGAGAGAGCCTTCCAAATTGATGACAACATTCTTCGCTTTCTAACTCTGAAATATGACGCAAAAATGCTTCGTCATCGTGAGTTAAAGAAAAAAGGCGAATTACCGCTTGTGTTCGAAGAAAAACCAGAAGTAGAAGAATAACCGTTAGAGGCAGATATTATGTTAAAAAACCCAGCACACCCTAAGAAAGGTAACCTGCGCGACAAAGAGTGTAAATTCACCAAAGCAGGTATTGAATACATTGATTACAAAGATGCGAAAACGCTCGAGCGTTTCGTAAATGATCAGGGAAAAATCCTTCCTCGTCGAGTAACAGGAACCAGCGCAAAATTCCAGCGTCAGCTAGCAACCGCTGTTAAGCGTGCTCGCCATTTGGCTTTATTGCCATTCGTCGCTGAAAAACTTCGTTAATCCAAAATAGGAGAAAGAACTGTGAAAGTTATTTTATTACAAGATGTAGAAAAACTTGGCGACAAAGGTGAATTGGTACAAGTCAAGAATGGTTACGGTAGAAATTATCTGATTCCTCAAGGTTTAGCAGTTTTTGCTACTCCCGGAAAAATCAGAGAGTACCAGGAACTTGAAAGACAAGCTGAGCTTGCTAAAGAACTTAGCATCGATAAAGCAAACGAATTGGCTGATTCAGTATCTGCGGCTAGCATTACCATTCCGGTAAAAGCTGGTGAAGATGGAAAAATCTTCGGTACTGTTACTACCAATCAGATTGCTGAAGCTTTGGCTGAAAAAGAAATCGTTGTTGACAAGAAAAAAATCACCATCAACGGTGATGTAAAAGCACTAGGTGAATACACTGCAACTGTAGGTATTCAAGGCGATATCAAAGCTAATCTTACATTTTGGGTTGTTAACGACCAGTAAGTATCGCTTTTCGCTTATACTTTTTAAAAGGGGATGCACATCTGTGTATCCCCTTTTTTATGTACTCTACTTGTTTATGTACTTTTTTTTTAATTCATTGCATAGCATCACAGCATTTAGGGTATTTATGGGGAATTGTTATGCATCGCAATATATTCGGTGGAGTTTTGGTATTATTATTACTGAATTTTAATTCAGTATATGGGCAGGTTGATTTACAACAACTTTCAATAACAGACTATCAGGCATGTATTACTAATGCCAGTCAAAGAGTAAACAGAAACTCGGATGACTTTGAAGCACATTATTATTTGGCTGTTTGTTATGCCAGGCTAGGCTACACAGAATCATCCAATGACAGAAGAATGAATCTTTTTGAGATGGCTCTAAATCATGCAAACGAGGCATTACGCTTAAAACCTGATGACTTCAGATCACACCATGCAATGGGTATGACTCTCGGGCGAACAGCAGAGTTTTCATCAGCTCGTGATAGAGTAGCCAAAACCAGAGATATTAAAGAACACGCTGACAGAGCTATAGAGCTAAATCCTGCACACGGTGGTTCCTGGATTGTATTAGGTCAATTAATATTTCGTGTAGCTAATCTTAGTAATGCCGAAAGGTTAGCTGCTAATGTACTATTTGGTGGCTTCCCATTTGAAGCCAGTAATGATATGGCTTTTGAAGCAATGAATAACGCTATTAAACACGAGTCTGAATTCATTTATCACTATCTCACATTAGCCAGAGCATATCTGACAGCCAGAAAAAACGATGAGGCTCGTGAAGTTTTATTGCGAGCTCAGCAATTAGAGCCTTTAACACCTGATGATCCCGATCATTTGGAAAGCATTGAGCGCTTACTCGACAGAATAAGATAATTTTCGTAGAACATAGTTTTCATTACTACGTTGCGTGCAGAGGTAGTATCTTTATCGGAATAGACGCAAATGAATATGCGTTCGTTAAACGAGGATGCCTCAAAAAGTCCCTTTGTGCGATATTCTTTTTTATTTCTCTTACTAACCATTTCTTTTTTACCATTGTGCATTCAGGCACAGATGGTGTTGCCGGTATCCAAAGAAATATTTGTCGAGCGCTCTGATAGTACTTACACTTTAGATCCTTGGATGGTAGAGGGGAGTCTTAGTGTAGCTGTATCTGATTCTATTCTTACTCCTGAAAATTATTACATCAATTGGAATACAGGAGAATGGCAATTTATAGTTTCCGAGGGGCAGGATTTTATCCCTTTTGAAGCTCAGTTTTCATATAAAATCATTCCTCTTTCCATAGCACCCGTATTATTTGCCAGAGAAATCATTGATATACCTGTTTCTGAAGAAGGTTCTGATACAGAAGTAAGACAAGCTCTCGTCAGAACTACTACTCAAGAAGATTTATTTGGCGATACTCAACTCCAACGAAGCGGTTCATTATCCCGGGGAATAACGGTTGGTACAGACAGAGATTTCTCTTTAGAAAGCGGATTGCGGTTTGAGCTAAGTGGCTTCATAACGGATGATATCGAAGTTCTCGCCACTCTAACCGATCAGAGTACTCCAATTCAGCCGGATGGAAGTACACAAAACCTGAGAGAATTTGATCAGGTTTTTATCCGCCTTAATTCACAAAATCATCAGGTGCAATTAGGGGATGTGGATGTGCAAATGACAGACAGCGAATTTGCCGTTATTGACAGAAGACTACAAGGTATAAATGTGCAGACAAACTTTGGTCAATTTGGATCTTATGATGCATCAGCATCTGTGGTTCGTGGCATATTTCAGACACAAAATTTCAATGGGCAAGATGGTATTCAGGGGCCTTATCGTTTGGAGGGCAGGAATAATGAGCAATTTATCATCGTTTTGGCTGGCACGGAGCGCGTGTATATCAATGGTGAAAGAGTGGTAAGGGGAGAAGAAAATGATTACATCATTGATTATGGTCTTGGTGAAATTCGGTTTACAAATCGCCAACTCATTACTGAAAACACAAGAATCACCGTTGATTTTCAATACATAACCGATCGTTTTACCCGTACTTTGATAACGGGTGAAGCCACTCATTCTGAATTTATGAGTGGGAGGCTTAAAATTGGAGCCAGTTTCATCAGAGAAGCTGACAACATTGATTTATCCACCCAGTTTCAGTTAACAGAAGAAGAGATTGATATCCTCAGAAACGTTGGCAATGATTTGGAAAATGCAGTCATTTCCGGTGTTGATTCTGTTGGTTTTCGGGATGATGCCGATTTTATCCTATACAGCAGAGTAGATACTCTATTTCAAGATCAAATGTACACGATTTATAAGAATGTTCCTGGAGATGAAAGTGGTGTTTTCCGGGTTCGGTTTACCAGAATTGGAGAAGGGCAGGGATCGTATCGCAGAGTGGGAAGAGCAGTGAACGGTATTTTATATGAGTGGGTAGGCCCGGGTAGAGGATCTTATGAACCCTTCAGGAGAATATCTGCCCCGCAAGAGCATAGTATGATCACGCTAAGAGGAGCCTATAAAATTAGTGATGGTATCACGTTCTTCAGTGAAGGTGCGGTATCGGTATTAGACCAAAATCGATTTTCCCAATTAGATAATCAGAACAACTCAGATATCGGATATATCGTGGGATTACGTGTAGATGACAGAAATACCGCCTTAGGAACATTATCCGCTGAAATACGCCAAAGATTCACGGGGACAAATTTTACTTATTTTGACCGAACTCAGGATGTAGAGTTTGACCGAAGATGGAACCTTACTGAAATCACCCAGTCTCAGGAGCAAATCAGTGAGGCTGAAATTGATCTTGCAATTACACCAAATACCTCAATTGGCTATGGTGGTGGATATATCAGCCGCTCAACATTTACGGGTATCCGACAGGAACTAAGGTTGGATAGCAGGGAAGATGGGTTGCCGTTTTTAAGAAATCGGACAGAATACATTATTTCAGAAGACGATCCCAGAGATTTGGAGGGGCAATGGTTACGAAATAATGGCACAATTGGCTATGCTTTGCCAATATCACAAATTGAGATCATACCCAGAGTAGGATTTGAATTCGAAGATCGCCAACAAAGAGTAATCTCAGCAGATACCTTATCGGATGGAACATTTCGGTTTTGGGATATCAGGCCGGGAACAGACTTTGTTTTTTCAGAATACTTTACTGCATTTGCAGAAGTCTCCTACCGACGAGACCAATCTTTGGTAGAACAGAGTCTTATTGATAGATCTACCGGGATTACACAACAATATGGTTTTCGTTATCAGCCTTCAACATCCTTCCAAACCGAAAATACGTTTGGATTGCGAAGTCGTGCTTTTGAGGATTTTTTCAGAATTGAGCGCCAGGAATTAGATAACAGAGGAGTGCTAATCCGCTCATCATCTAGTGCCAGATTATGGAATAGATTAGTTGATACCCAACTTTTATATGAAGCAAACACAGAACGCCGTCCTTTGCTGCAAGAAACATATATAGAGGTTGGTCCGGAGTTAGGACAATATGTTTGGATTGATTTGAATGAGGATGGCGTCCAGCAAATCGACGAGTTTTTTCCTCAGCAAAATCCTACCGAGGGTACTTTCCTGCGCCAGTTCATACCTTCTGATGAATTGTTTCCTGTTATCTCTCTACGTACACGGTTTCGTGTGAGATTAGAGCCTGCTCGGATAATGAGTAATCCAAGAACGGGCAGTGCTCTTCGCCGACTTGTAGCCGGAGCGCCATCAAATACCACTGTAGAGCTTAGAGAAGACAATACCACCGATAGAC